>CAILKW010000737.1 GCA_903834845.1 uncultured Bacteroidia bacterium
ATGAAAAAATATACTTAACTGGGGTAAAGGTTACAGAACAAGAAAAGGAAAAACTAAACATCTTAAGAAATGATTTTCATGGCAATTGGAACTACGTAATCTCACCTAATTTGTGATATTTATTTATTGACAGTCCCTTAACTCTTTCCGAAAGCAAAATCGGCATCGAAGAAGTTGTGGTTGTAGGATATGGAACTCAGAAAAAAGAGAGTGTAGTTGGAGCAATTACGCAAGTAAACAATCAGGCACTTATGCTGTCAGGCACACCGAATGTGACCAATGCCATCGCAGGAAAATTATCAGGAGTATTGACGATTCAGCAGTCGGGGGAGCCTGGAGCTGATGATTCAGAAGTAATTATTCGTGGGGTATCGAGTTGGAACGGAAATACACCTTTAACTCTCGTAGATGGTGTTGAACGTGACTATAGAGATTTGGATCCTGCCGAAATAAATACGGTGTCTGTACTTAAAGATGCATCAGCAACAGCTGTATTCGGTGCCAGAGGTGCAAATGGAGTAATCATTATAACAACCAAACGAGGTTCATTAGGTAAGCCTCAAATGAGTTTTTCAAGCTCCTACGGGTTACAAAAAGCCACCAAGATTCCTGATTTTATAGATTCCTACACAACCATGTCCATGTTGAATACAGCGAGGATGAACGGCCAGCAGTTCCAGTTACTGACTCCCCAAGGTACATTGAATGAATACAGGAACCCATCAACGCAGCTTAATTCGTTACAATATCCCAGTGTGGATTGGTTTGGATTAATGGCCAAAAAATTTGCACCGACTACGAATGCCAATTTTAGTGTAACAGGCGGTACCGATTTTGTAAAATATTTTGTCTCTCTGGGATGGTACCATCAAGCCGATTTTTTCAAATCATCTGCCAGTGGCTGGGACGATACCAGTTACAAATATGACCGCTTTAATTATCGTGCAAATATTGATTTTTCGCTCACTAAATCAACTACATTGTCTGTTAATGTTGGCGGAGAAGTGGGGATTAAAAACCAGCAGGCGAGCTCTCCATGGCAAAATCTCTATTCAACCTCTCCAGCCCGATTCCCTGCATATTTCCCAGAATGGACTTTGCAACTTGTGCCCGATATAGATTATCCGAATGCCTCAGGGATCAGACAAGCAGCAACTTTTGGAGAATATTATGGCAATCCATACAGTACAATGAACAGCGGATCTTTCAATCAGTATCTTGACTCAAAACTATTTACAGACGCTATTATAGATCAGAAACTTGATGCCATTATCAAAGGATTATCTTTCAAGGGCAAAGTATCATTAAGTACTTATTATAGAAATCAATCTTTAACTGCTTCGTACAGTCAACCGCAATATTTGCTTGACTATGCGAAAATTGGGGTTGCCGGAGCCGGTAACCCATGGAGCAGAAGTGGTCAGCTTCAGGAGGTTTATAATCAGGCACCTCTTGATATTAATGTGGGTGGATTACAGGGTGATTATTACCGCGACATCTATTATGAGTTTGGATTAAACTACAGCAATGCTTTTGGAAAGCACTCTGTTTCAGGAATGGCTTTATTAAACCGTCAGCAAAAAAATACAGGTTCTGATTTTCCATACTTTAATGAATCAATTGTTGGAAGGGCAACTTACGACTTTTCGCATAAATATTTAATCGAAGTTAACGTTGGATACTCAGGTTCAGAAAGGTTTTCACCCGAAAACAGGTTTGGATTTTTTCCATCGGGGGCAGTTGGCTGGGTGGCTTCGGAGGAGAAGTTTTTCAAGAGTGCTGTACCATGGATGAACAAACTGAAATTCCGTTATTCTGATGGTTTAGTAGGTAGTGATCAGGCTGCAAACCGTTGGCTTTATACCAGTGATTATTACACGGTAGGCAGCTATATTCGCGAAGATAAAGGGGCAAACGCTAATGCACAATGGGAGCAGGCCCGGAAAAGAGATTTAGGAATTGAGATCGGGGTATTTAAAAATTTATTCACTGCAAGTGTTGATTTTTTTGATGAATACCGCACCAAGATGTTATTAACTCCCCGAAATGTAACCATGCTCGTAGGTAATTCATTCAAGGATCTGAATATGGGTATTATGAAAAAACAGGGTTTTGAGGTTGAACTTGAATTCAATAAGACTACAGCTAAGATGCTGAATTACTTTGTAAAAGGGATATTTGGTTTCAACCAGAACAGGGTAGTATTTAAAGATGACTACCTTAATGCTCCTGATTACGCCAAGGCCGCCGGAAAACCTGTTGATGCCCAGTTAAGTGGGGTTCTCCTGACCGGAAACGGATATTATACTTCGGTGAATGATATTCATAATAACCCCTCCCCAATTGCACTTGAGAAACTGAATGTAGGGGATTATAAATTTTTGGATTATACCTCTGATGGACTTATTTCAAATCTTGATGAATATCCGATTGCCGGTTCGGCTTATCCGCCAATCACATATTCACTGACAACGGGTCTTAATTATAAAGGTTTTAACCTTAATTTGATGTTCCAGGGCAACATGGGTAAATATGTTGTTTTTAACCAGGCTTATGAAGCTGAATTTATCAAAGGTGGTTACCGAGTACATGCTTCGCAATTGGATTACTGGGCACCAAATAACCAAAATGTTAACCATTCAACTCTTCATTACAGCGGTAGCGGTAGTGCTGATATCCTGTTCTGGGGAGGTGGTGAGGCTGCAAGTGGTTATTCTTTAGCTTTACAGAATCGTTTCTGGAGAAATGCCGACTATCTTCGGTTACAAGAGATTTATCTTGGCTACAATTTTGAATCATCTCTTTTGAAACATTATGCAGGAGTGACCAATATTAATGTGTATGCATCTGCAAATGATGCGATCACTTTTACCAAATTAATTGAAGGTGACCCGGAAAGAAAAGATTTCCAATCGGGATACTATCCACAATTGAGCAGCTTTATTTTTGGCGTTAAGCTTAATTTCTAATCTCTAATATTTTAAAGATGAAAAAATATATCATTTTAATCTTGTGTAGCGGGTTGTTCATGGTTTCCATGTCCTCTTGTATCAAAAGCTTTTTGGATAAAGCTCCCGATTCAGGACTTACCGAGGCTGACGTATTTAGTAAATACGAAAACTTTAAGAAATACTTTGAGTCGGTTTATGAAGGACAGAAGTCCTATAGTGGTGCCAATAAAGATTATAATATAAAAATGGGTTTCCCCCTTTATTTTAGCTATTGGGACCAGAAATATAGCTGGGATGGTCTTACCGACCTTGTTGATCCGGGACGCTTGATGGAAGGACAAACTGTTAAAGGGGGGCAATTATCTTCAATCATTGACAAATTTACTTATGATGGTAACAGAAGACCCATTCTGGAGTCTATGTTCGTCATCATCCGAATCAGTAACATGGCATTGGAAAAAATGAGCATGTTAAAGGATGCGCAACAGGTGGACATTGACGATTATACAGCACAAGCACATTTTGTGCGAGCATTTGCTCATTTCACGCTGTTTAAAATTTGGGGGCCGATGCCTTATTTAACTAAAGCAATGGGGCCGGATGATCAATGGGATATTCCACGTTTGTCGAAACACGAAACGCTGATGAAAATTGCGGCAGATTTAGATACTGCTGTAACCTATTTTACTAAGGCTCAAAAGATGCGCAGGGATAATCCTGTTTATGGCGGTGCCGGTCATCTTAATCACCCCGATTTATTTAAACCAACAGGAGTCACAGCTTTGGGTTTTAAAGGTCGGGTTTTATTATATGCAGCAAGCCCTTTAAACAATGAGCTTGGTGCAAAAGACTGGGAAGAGGCTGCAAAAGCCAATTGGGAAGCTATCACAGCTGCTGAAAAGTGGGGTTATTTCCTGTTGCCAATCGCAGATTACAAATTGAATTATGTCGGAACGAGGTATTCTGATGAACAACTGTGGGGTTGGTCTGCCAGTAATCAGGCATACAATTCAGGGAATCTTGCCGCATTTTTGAACGGTATTTTTGCTTCAAGTAAGGCAAGCAATTCGGGTGAATGTCCAACTCAAAACGTGGTTGACAGGTTCGAAACAGCCAATGGTGAACCGCTCAATACCGATGCCGATCGTCAGGTAGCTATTGCCGCCGGTCATTACAAGGATCAGGATCCATATACAAACAGGGATCCGCGTTTTTATATTGATATCATCTATAATCAGGCACCAATTCCCGGATATACAACTGCAAACATTTACTATCAGGTTGTTAATGGAGCTTATGTTACTAATTAGTGTCTATCCATAAAGTCATACTTTTTTGGGTGCCTGCTCAAGAAATTTTGATTTTTTTGAGTCGCTTACATTTTTGAAACAGGTTTTTGATATTTTTTTGTAAAAAAAACCTACTACCCCTATATTTTAGACAT
>CAILKW010000738.1 GCA_903834845.1 uncultured Bacteroidia bacterium
ATGTCTAAAATATAGGGGTAGTAGGTTTTTTTTACAAAAAAATATCAAAAACCTGTTTCAAAAATGTAAGCGACTCAAAAAAATCAAAATTTCTTGAGCAGGCACCCAAAAAAGTATGACTTTATGGATAGACACTAATTAAATAAAGCACCTCGAAAGGGTGCTTTTTTAATTGTTGGAAAGGTGAAAAATTCCATCAAAATAAAGATCTTAGAGATGAGTTTCAAGAAAGGAAATTCATTTTTGAATTAAGTAAGGATTAAACCGCATAAGAAAAGTATTTGCAAATTTTACAAACAAATAAAACTAATAAAAGTGAGACAATATGCGGTGATAAAGAATAAATTACCAAAACGCCGTCAAAGATTTCACAGAAAATATTATTATATAAAGAATAAATGACGGTTCTTTATATTGAAGCAGACTTATTTTGAATCAATTCTCAGCTACGGGGATTTTTCTAAATTTTTCAACAACAACAGGTGTGTCTTCAAATTTATATTTTCCGTCAATGATTTCATTCAGCAATGCCTTCATTTGTTCGGCGTTATATTCACCTTTAAGACTTGATACCAACTTTCGAAAATCGTTGACGAAATATTTCACGGAAATTGAAATCCATTGCTGATCAAGCAGTATCATATATTGGGGAAATTCAACTGATACCTGATCAATACCATCCATAACAAGTTTCTTTTCAACAAAGTAATACAATGGCATATTTCCCCCTGAGACTTTGTTAACAAAGCTGCTTTTCGATTTTTTAGAACTAAAAAGTACCATTTTCAAATCTTTTCTACTTTCAAAATACAGAGTTTCGTTTTTGTACAACAAGCAAAATCCCTTGGCTTTTGAGGGTAATAAGGAATGTTCGTTCCCTGCCGTGTCAAGATATTGAATACCACTCTGCAAATCGTACAATTTTGCGACTTTTATGTAAACATTCACTGTATCTCCATTTTGAAAAAAGATCTTCCCCTTGGAAAACTTTACATCTTTAGGGCTTGAAGCCGAAAATAATACAAAAGGAACTATTAAGAAAACAAGAATTAGTATGCTCGATTTCATGCTATAAAATATTAGTTATCTGTTTATTGTACTTAGTAATGATGATGCTTGCTTTGAACCTAATTGTTCCGCCTTTGTCAAACTGATTGCTGCTTCCTTATCGCGTCTCAATTCCAATAATGCTTTCCCTTTCTCATAATAAGGTGAAGGATCATTAGGGGAATATGAAATTGCAGCAGTAAAATCCAAAACTGCATCTTCAAAATTACCAAGTTTTGTGCGGCTGTTTCCTCTCATTTCATACATCAGAGGAAAAAGAGAGCGTGCAGTGCAACATGTTATTCCTGAACTGAAAGCGAGTTCAGCCTCTTGAAAATTGTTTTTATCGAAATATGCCAAACCCAGGTAGTAGTGTGAATAATAATCTTCTTTACTCAACCTGACAGCTTTTTTCAGATATGGAATTGCAATTTCGGGCTTTTCAATCTGAGTATAAGCAACCCCCAGATAAGCATTTGCATTGTTATCGGTCGAGTCTATCCTGAGTGCATCATTCAAATCTTTGATCGCTGACTGATTATCCCCCATTTTTATTTTAATAATACCCCGTGTAACAAAATAGTTCAAATTTTTTCCTAATTCAAGTGCCATATTCAGATCTATCAAAGCCTGAGCAAATTGATTGCGCTGAAAAAAAATACGTCCCCGTTTGTAATACGCCTCTGAGTTTTTTGGAAATTTACGAACTGCCGCATCAAAATCATCAAAAGCTGCTTGGTCTTCAGCTGTATTTTGATGTATTTCTCCATTTCGGATCAGGAAATCGTCACCTGCCAAAAAGTCCGGTTCAATTTTTAGTTTTCTATTATAATTACTATTCACAAATTCAGGAATATTGGCGGCATATTGGGGAAATGAAAAATTCTCCAGGTAAACAGGAGGTGAATCATTGCCATCCTCATTTATGTGGGTTAGAAAAAGTTGTGTGTAGGGACCAAAAGTTTTTGATGAAAAAATCAGCCACTTGCTGTTTGGTGACCACGAATGCCATGAATTCATATTTTGACTGTTACAGTTCAAGACACGAGGTTTTCCGCCTCCCTGTGGTATAATTACAAGTTTGCTATCTTTTTGAAGCAGCATAAAGCTTTGAGACTGACAAAACAGCAACCATTTTCCATCAGGCGATACCCGTGGAAAGTAATTGCTTAATCCATTATTTGAAGCACCTTCAACAGGAATTGCTTGTCCTCCTTTCCCACTATTAAACGGAATAGTATAAATATCGAATTTAATAAGGGAATCCCGATCCATATAGGTTTTTTCGAATTTTTTATACTTTGCCATATCCTGTGGTTTTGCCACCGATCCGTTATGAATCCCACTTTCGTTGAAGTGTTTGGCTTTCGCACGTGTAAAAAGAATATTTTTCCCATCAGGTGTCCAACTTGGATTGCTATGCACAAACATAGAATCATTAGCTCCCGATAATTCGGTATATCGTTTTTCTTTACGGTCATATATCACTAAAATACCCTTGAAAGGGAAAAACAGTTGTGAATATTCAAGATCTTTTCGGTCGGCAAATATTTCGCAATCGTGCAATGTACTAACAACATAGCGGCTATCAGGTGATATTTGTGATAATAGTCCGTAAGTGAATTTTCCCTTTTGAAAACTACTCCATGACATTATACTGTCACTTGAAAATTTGGTGCTTTCTATGAAGGAACTTATTGCATAAGCCCCTTTGTCGTCAATTGCATCAACATCCATGGCAATTGTTTTTCCGTCTTTTGAAAAGGAATGACAATTGGCACATACCGGCATATCCTGAAGAACAGCATTAGGTTTGGTTTCACTGGCTACATCACCGAGATACCATTTTATCCGCTTCATATTTTCGCGTGCAAACATAAAAGGGAGGGGAACGCTTCGAAAGAAAATTGAAGCATCCACCGGGTCATCAGAGATGGAGAACGTAACATCGGCTTCGGAAAATATGCCAATACCCTTCCCTTGGATAGTTACTGAATAGTTTAGATCTTTGCCGGAAGTTTTAATGGAATTCCACTCTTTTACAGTAGGTTTCCAGAATTTTTGAGATACCACTACCCCTTCAATTACACTTTTTCCGTCAGCTTTAACTGTAATTTTCCATTTTTTGGTCGTGTTATTATCATCTTTCCAGGAAAAAGAAGGCGATACCATATCTTTCGGGAAAACTGTCATATTAAACGGATAGATAATAGTCACGCTATTTGATTGATTATTAACAAATAGTACTTTCAGTATTAAAAATACAAGTATGAGAGTAATAAAAAAAGCAATAATGAGATATATTTTTTTCATGTCAATAATTGAAATGCAAAGGTAGGAAATTAAGACTAATTGAAAATTAAATCTTTGAAACAGCCGTTGTAGATTATAATTGATTTACAAAGATTCCAGCTCAACATTTCAAAATGTAAGTGCCTTGATATAATTTTAACAAATTTAATTTTTATAAACAAAAAAACTAACTTTACAACAAAAAAAATGAAAAAGGATGGGAAATCGGTTTCGGCAATACTTCATATTAAAGTTGAAGCCCCATCGGTTATTTCTGAATCTTATCAGAGTTATAATGACAGCCATTCTGCCAATTTGAAACTCATTCACCAGCTACAGGTTCATCAGATTGAACTGGAAATGCAGAATAATGAGCTCGCATTGGCAAAGGAAAGGGCTGAAGTTGCCGCCCAAAAATATGCTGAAATATACGATTTTGCAGCAGCAAGCCATTTTACACTTTCAAAAGATGGTGAAATCATAGATTTAAACAATTTTGGTTCACAAATGCTTGGACGTGAAACACGAAAATTAATAAATTCAAGATTTGGATTTTTTGTTTCCGAAGATACCAGACCTGCCTTTAACCGGTTCATTAATAAACTATTTACCGACAAAACAAAGGAGTCGTGCGAGGTGACTCTTTCAGCCCAAAACAACGTATATAAGTATGTTCAGCTCTGTGGTATTGTTGGAGGAAAGGGTGAATATTGCCTTGTTTCTGTAACAGATATCACCGATCTTAAAAAAGCTGAAATCGAATTAAACCATTTAAAAAAAGGACTTGAGGCAGAGGTTCTGCTACGGACAGATGAACTCAGGCGCACGAACCTCCGTCTGGCACAAGAACTAAACAAACGGTTGGCTAATCAAAAAAAACTGAAACAATCGTTACACGAGTACCGGCAATTGTACAATTACCTGCACAAAGTAAGGGAAGATGAACGCGTAAGTATTGCCCGTATCATTCATGATGACATCGCCCAATTGCTGACAACAATGAAGTTGGAATTGACGTACTGGAAAGTGAATGCTGAAAAACCGGATTTGAATACAGATGAAAACATTAATTCGCTACTACTTTTAGTCGAAAAAAGTATAACTGCTATTTCATTAATAATTACCGATTTACGTCCGGTTATACTTGACAAACTGGGGCTGATTCCTGCTTTAATCCAACTCTTTTCCGGTTTTCAACAACATACAGGGATAGTTTGTGATAACCGCCTGCTGGAAGATACATTCCCTGTAAAAACTGAAGCGGCCCTTGTAATTTATCAGGTTTTAGTTGAAGTAATGGCCAACATTCGCAATCATTCAAAAGCTTCGTATGTAACTGTAAAAATGGCAAGTAATCCTTCAGCCTTTTCAATTACGGTTAACGATAATGGCAAGGGGATCACCTCTGAAGAACTATCCAATCCAAATTCATTTGGTATTATCGGTATGAAGGAACGGATTCATGGATTGAAAGGTCAGATCACATTCACCGGAAGTATAGGGAAAGGTACAAAAATTTTACTGAAAGTGCCGGTAAAAGAGTAAGCAGTAAGCAGTAAGCAGTAAGTAGTAAGTAGTAAGTAGTAAGCAGTAATCAGAAATCAGAAATCAAAAATCCGAAATGTTAAAATTTCTTATTATAGATGACCATTACATTTTTCGTCAGGGTGTAAAAAAAATCATAAGCGATTCATTTTCTAACGCTGAATTCGGTGAGGCAGAAAACAGTGCCCAAGGTTTTGCGCTGGCAAACCGTGAAATATGGGATATTGTGATTCTTGATATAAATTTGCCTGGCCGTTCTGGTCTCGATCTGATTA
>CAILKW010000739.1 GCA_903834845.1 uncultured Bacteroidia bacterium
CATTATTCCAACATATTTTGGACAAATTCTATGAGGCCGTTTCAATTCGTGATTTTACTTTCCATGAAGAAGGTCTTAAAACTTTTCTCTTAGCATGGCTTAATCTGACAAATCTTTATGATGTAATCAGCGAAAAAGAAAAAAACAAAGGTTATGCCGACATTTGCCTCGAACCCGATCGGAGATTTACTGCTTATGTGAAATACGATTATATTATTGAGCTGAAATACATTAAAGCCGAAGAAATAGAAACACCGGCAAAAGAAGAAGTTGCTCTAAATCTGGCTGTAAAAACTGCCACCGCTCAGCTTATGCAATATGCTGCTAACAATAAATTCAAAACCACAAAAATTATTATTGTGGCTTCTGCAAAGAAATTGTTGTTTATGGATTGTTTGGCGGAATAGAATACTTCAATACAAACAAAAGCTACACGCATGGTAGGAATAAACTGATAAACTTAATACTAATTTTTGCTTTTCTTCTGATCTATCGTTATCCTGTTTACGAGGCAACTAAACTTGGCAAACGGGTAAACTTGACTTTGACAGTAATTTAACGAATCACCTTTAGCACTCAACCCACAGAAAACCGAAATACGCACACCGTTGGTATAAGTGAGTTCAGGAATTTCTCTGGTTGTTGATTGTTGCTGTTCAAGTTTTTCGAGACAAAGAGGAACAAGGTTGGAGGATTACAGGTTTTATTTTAATGTTATTCATTCTCATATCTTTGAATATTTTAAACAAAAGCAGGTGGCGATTAAATAGCAAACAATCTGGACTACGCCATATTCTTACGTTACAACCCGCTATTTTTCAAACTATCTCTGTCTCCACTTATTTTCTAATCCCATAAAGTCTTCCAAGTGATATATTGAATCAGAATAAGTGAAAAGAATAGTTCTGTCATCAACAATTGTGCATTTTTTTCGCTTTTCAACAGGTAATTTATAGAGTTCAGGGAAATACTTTAAAGGAACAATAATAATTCGCCCGTCTTCAAGTTTTAACGTTATTTTTCCTGGAGTATCGAATAGAACTTTTTCGATACATAAAGTAGTATTTTTCAAAAGTGTTGTCATTTTATTTGAATTTTATGGTTTTAACTTTTTCTCCCTCTTTTACCTTGTTGAAGGCTGTAATAAGTAATTCTTGATTATTCTGTATTATTTTAAGTGCTTGATTTAAATCACTATCACTTAATGAACCTTTTTCCGCCTTGGAATGTGTTCAACCAAATCTTTGCAGATCTTTGTCTTTTCCCTTTTTCTTTGGCTATATGCATACGAGGTGGTTCATTAAGTGCATCATAAGCAAAGATGAAAAATGTCAAGAATTTATAAATAGCAATTTAGGCATAGCATTGTTCTTATTTCATATTTACATACTTTCTGATGTTTTGACTATTTTCAATCTCCCGTACTCTTTTATCATTGCTGTGATTTTAAATTTTACATTGAGACAAAGCTACGAAAATTTTATTAAAGCAACAATTTATCGTCTTCACATACAATTTTTATTTCTCTATTGCATCATTGATTTTTGTCGGCCGTGCTAATGATTTTTTAAAGCGCAGCACCTAACCTTGGCAAACGGGTAGGCTAAAATTTGATAGTAATTTAACGAATCACCTTTAGCTCACAACCCACAGAAACCGAAAGGCGCACACCGTTGGGATAGGATAGTTCAGGATTTTCGGTGTTTTTTACTTGTTGTTGTTCCAATTCCGGGTTTTGTTATATGTTATTCGCTCTCTCCTATTTGAATATTTTAAACAAAGGTAGGAGGCGAATTATTTGTTTACTATATGGAATAGGCAGCAAGCTTAATAAGCGTTGACAAAAATGCGCCAAATGAAAACCAGACAATTGACTGTAATTCTATGTTAATGTAACTAACTTTCATTCGTTTAGTTCAAAATCTTTTTCACTTGCTTAATTGTAAGTTTTGTTGAAATTGCTATTATTTCTATACTAACACCATTTTTAGAAAGTTCAATTACTGTTTCTTTAATAGTTTTTTTAATAGTCTTTTCAATAGCTTTTTCAACTGCCTTTTCTACCGCTTTTTCAACTGCCTTTTCAACTGCTCGTTTTGTCTTTGAACGTTCATCGGCCTTTCGCATTGACGCATAATCATACGATAACAATTCTTCTTTTGTCCAATTGTGTTTATCAGCGTCTTCGTAAGCGTGTTTTAATCCTTCATCGTTTACATTTTCTGGTATTAAATTAAGATTTGGTGCTTTTTTGATAAAATAAATCCACTTTTCAATTAATGTGTTTATTGGCTTTTCTTCATCAAATTTAGGCAATTCAATAAAATTATACTCCATTCCATTTAGGGTACTTTTATGAGTTTTTACATTTACAGTTCTATGTCTTGTAATATAATCATTATCGTCCTCAAAAAAGATGAAATCTAAAATACCAATAAAAATAACCTGATTTAATTTCGGATAATCTTCGCCTTTTTCAATTTGGGAAGAATATTGCCTTGCAGTATAGTATTGCACTCGTTTATCAAAACCATCAAGTTCTTCAACCTGCATTTCAACTATGTACGAAATATGTCTTTCATCTGTTACGCGAATATCAAGTATCGAACTTTTTAGAGCCTTAATTTCAGGCAATTGGAAAGGATTTTTAATTTCTATATTTTCTATTTTCTTACCTTTTGGCAATTCAAGCACAGCATTAAGAAAGGAAATAAGTATTTCCTTCTTATTTTCATTTCCAAATATTTTACGAAATGCAATATCATTTTTTATATCAACAAATCTCATAATATTCTAATTTTAAATTTATTGATACAAAGTTACAGATTTTTTCATCGTTTTCCAATTGATATTTATTAATCCCAGTAAAATTTTTGCTATCGTTTGATATTTAGATAGTTTGTGTATCAACAATTGGCAACTACGTTCCGCAACTACACGCAATGCGGGATTTAACCAGTAAACTTCCTGCAAAGATTTGCTTTTCATCCTGAGTACTCAACAACCGGTTTATGCAGCACCTAAACTTGGCAGACAGACATGCTAACCTTTGACTGTAATTTAACGAATCACCTTTAGCGCACAACCCACAGAAACCGAAAACCGCACACCGTTGGGATAAGTGAGTTCAAGAATTTCTCCGTTCGTTTGTTGTTCCTGTTCAGAGTCCGAGTTTTGTTTTAATGCTATTCGTTCTTTTATTCATTAAAATTTAAGACAAATGTAGGATGCGACTAATTAGTAAACAATATGTATTTAGCCAGATGCTTACTTTCCAATTTTTTTGGAAAATAACAGTTTTGGTATAATATGTTCCAATCCAAAAAATTTATCAAAACCATTTTCAATTGGATTTTTCTGATTAATTATCAGATTTGAAGCCCCGTCTCCAAGTTCTACCTTTTGCTACTGGTCTTTATGTAGATTATTCAATTTTAATTACTTTATAATCTTCTTTTTCGATTATATCACAAAGACGGGTATCGGCACAAACAAATTTTTTAACTTTGTTTTCAACCAACACAAAACTTGCGAATTGCACAGCATCGAGGGTTCTTAAACCGGATTTACCTTGATTATCAATTAATTCTTCTGCTTTTTTAATAGTAAAACTATTTATTTCTTCAATTTCAATCGTTTCAGTAAATTCATTAAAATTGATTATCAA
>CAILKW010000740.1 GCA_903834845.1 uncultured Bacteroidia bacterium
TTGGTATTCGCGCCTAATCCTTTAACTCCAAGGGCAAATATTGTAGGGAACATTAACGACATAAAGAAACTGGTGATAATAAGTGCCCAAACACCAATTCCGCCGGGGACGAATATGCCGAGCAAAACCAAAACAACATTAATAAGACTGTATAAAGCCATCAGTTTTGAGGCCGGAACAAGTTTCATCATGGCTGTTGACGCAAAACGACCTACGCCGAATAGCAACAATGCAATGAATAAATAAAAACCTGCTTCCTTCTCAGACTTCATCATATAATCTTTGATATATGGGATGAGGTAGCTCCACGTGCCAACCTGCGCACCTACGTAAAAAAACTGAGCAACAACACCTTGTAAAAAATGCGGGTAGCGTACCAATTCAGAGATTTTTCCATGTTGATGAACTTCATCTTCACCCGATTTATTCAGAAAAGCGGGGAATTTTGCTTTCAACATCAGTACAAAAAAGATCAATACTATAGCACCGATAATGAGATATGTAGGGCCAACCCGTGCAATTTCGGTTTGAAGATATGCCTGATATGTACCGGCAGTTTGCATGGCTGTAACCTGTTCGGCAGAGTGTTCTCTTCCCGAAAAAATAAAAACTGTTCCGGCAATTACACCGGTCATTGCTCCGAGTGGATTGAAAGCCTGCGCTAAATTCAAACGCTGCTCCGATGTTTCGGACGGCCCTAATACTGCAATAAACGAGTTGGCACCTGTTTCGAGAAAAGCAAGACCCGAGGCTATTACAAACAAAGCAAAGAGGAAAAAACCGTAAACTCCGATAACAGAGGCAGGATAAAACAGAAAGCAACCTGTACTGAATAAAAGCAATCCGGTGAGTAAACCGGCTTTATATCCAAAACGATCCATTACTTTGGCGGCTGGAAATGCAAGGAGAAAATAGCCTGCATAAAAGGCCGATTGAACCAGACCTGCTTCTAATCGGTTCAATTCAAATGCTTTCATAAACTGCGGGATCAGTACATCATTCAAATTATTGGGTAGTGCCCATAAATAGAAAAGGGCTGTTACCAAAACGAACGTAATGACGTAACCCGGGGTAATCAATGCTTTTTTTGTATTCATCAATTTTTGTTTTGTGCCTGAGGCAATTTTTAAATTATTTTATTTATAAAATCAACTGTTGACAAAGATAACGTTTGTAAAATATTCAGGAGGTTTTACCATGCTGAATTGGTGTGTGCAAAGCTTTGCGGAGTGAAAAAATGTTTTTAAACATGAAATTCTATTACTCCCCCAAATTCAGAACACTTGATCGCTGATGCTCCATAATAGCACCGGCTTCTGTTAATTTAACTTGCTCTCGCATCTTTCAATATACGTACACAGCTGAAAATCCGGAATCCGATAAAGACAGGTTTTACATGTTATGTGGCTTATTTCCATTTAGTTTCATCATAAGAAATTAAATATGTAACAATCTCAATCATATCAATATCTTCTGGTAGTTCATTAATTTTTTTGGGATATTTTATATTATTAGGACAGAAAACAAGATAAACTCCTTTTTTTATCCCCAAACTTTTACAATAATAAGCTAATTGTTTTTTACCGTCATCAAATTTTGCAGGACTGTAATAGATTTTAGTTTCAATTATAAATTCATTATTGGCAATATTTATTATCATATCGCTTTTGCCTAATCCTGTATCAGCCTCTCTGTAAATTTTGCCTTTTAACTCTTCCATTGTAGCTGTAATGTAAGTTTCAAAACTATATATTAATGCAGCCTCCTTTAATGAGTTGTATTCACCGTTTTTATCCTTTTCCCGGTAAACGTTAAAACCGCGTCTTTTAACATAGGCTTTATAAGTTCCAATTAGTTTGTCAAGTATAAGTTCTCCATTTTCTGTGAAATAATCAGAGGCAAATATTGTACGGCTTATTTGGCTTTGTTCCCCGTTTGTATATGGATAGAAAGCTTTGTACAACCGTTTTTTGTAAAATGGAACCCAAAAAGTCACATATCCGTTTCCATCATCTTTTATCAGTCCGTTTGTGTGTAAAAGTTTAATGCTATCCCTATCAATTTCAAAAGGGATTTTATCTTCGGTAAATAATAGTCTTTCTACAAAATTACGGTGTTCTTTTGCTTTATTCAGAATATTAGAAAAATTTTTGTCTATTGCTATTCGCAAATACCAATCTTCAACTACCAAATAATCTTCGTAAGTAATAAATTTGTTATCAGGATAATCTTCTATTATTTTTTGGGCAAATCCATTCACTAAACCTGGTTGATTGGCAGTTATCTGACAAATTTTTTGTTTTACTTTTTCTTCAAATAATTGTCCGGTTTCATTTTCATGCTGCTTCAATAGTTCAAAAACTTCGGCATCAGTAAAATATGGAACATTTAAATTATCAGCAACATTAAATGGAGATGCGTTATCACTAACTACTCCTACAATATTGGTAACACCAACAAGAATTACACTTTTTAAGCAGTGGTTTTGTCTTGAATGATATACACGTCTGATTGAATGTAAAAATGCTCCAAAATATTCAGCATTAATGCCTTCTACTTCATCAATAATCAGTACATTTTTCTTGTCGTTTATGTTTTCTATTTCATAAAATATTTCAGAAATATTTGACTGCCTGAAATTTGTATTCCAAAATTTATTTAATTCTCCTGAAAATTGATATAAAAATGTTTCGATTGGTGTATGTTTATAATCTTCAAAATTGATATGAGCAACATTATAACCGTTCAATAGCAATTTATCGGCAAGTTGTCTGAAATAGGTGCTTTTGCCGGTTTGACGTGGTGCCCAAATGGTAAAATATCTCTCGTCCTTAACCAAATCAAAACCTATATTTATTAAATCAGTACGTTCGATTGTGTAATGTTTCTCTGAAATATTTGGTCCCGATGTATTGAACTTTCTCATTTTGTTTTTTTTAATTCGCCACAAAGTTACAAATTTTTCCTGTTTATCGGATTGTGTGATGGCATGGTGTAATACTTCCCAAAATCAGATCACCGGCTCGCTGATGTGCCGTAATTGCACAGGGTTCTGTTAATGGTAATCGCTGGCTCATCTTTCAATATTTTTGACAAAGGTAGGAGGCAATGATAAATTAGTAAAAAATATGAATTAGGCAGCATACTTACGAGGGAATGATTTTACCCTTTGTATCCCGTATCGAATTTGGAGTTTGTTAATGAAAGGCCTTATTGAATTTTTTGCTTGACTTCTTCTTTTAATGGGATTAAGTGTCGCTTTAAAATTGCCCAAATCATTGAAGAATCAATTTCATCATAGGCGTGAATCAATCTATTTCGAAATCCAACAATTTTTCGGGCGGATTCAAGAGTAAACTCTGGATGAAGGATATCAAATTTATTTACAGCCTCTCCTATTATTCCTAATTGTCGTTCAACGGCACTTTGTGTTTTCAAGTCTAACAAATAGTCATTATAACTTGAAACAGATTTTGTAAAATCTTCAATCAAATCAATCGCATGAATTATATCAGACAAATACTTTTGACCCTTCTCCGTCATAAATTAGAATTTTAGTGGAATCAATACTTTTTCTTAAGTAGGGGTTATGTATTGACGAATCAGTCAATAAATCAACTTTTCTGTGAAAAAAGAGTTCAAAAGTATCCCACAGTGAAATTAACTTTTCGCCTCTCTCAATTGGGTCAATATCTTCTATCTCAACGAGAAGGTCAATATCGCTTTTATTAAAATCAAAATTTTCAGTTGTCGAAGAACCGAAAGCATACAAATATTTAACCTTATGTTTTTGGCATAAAGTCTTAAAATCAGTTACTTGTTTCAATATTTCGTCCTTAATAATCATGAATCAAAGATATACATTTTTAAATACAAATCCTAATTTTGGAGGTTTCTTGGTTTGTTGCGTTACTCCCCAAAATCAGAACGCTGGCTCGCTGATGTGACGTATTTGCACCGGGTTCTGTTATTGTTATTCGCGTGCTCATTTTTCAATATTTTTGACAAAGGTAGGAAACGATTAGTTGGTTTACAATATGGAGCAGGCCACAAGCTTACCTTGCGAATATGTTTAACCACAAATTCAACGCAAATTAAACGCTAATTTAACACTAATTTAACACATAGGCACATAGGTTGTACATAGGCACATAGGTTTAATATATGCACATAGGTTGAATATATGCACATAGGTTTAACAAATTTAACATATATGAACATAGGTTGAATATATGCATATATGTTTATACATTAGGCACATAGATTTATACAATAGGTATATATGTTTATACATTAGGCACATAGATTTATACATTAGGCATATATGTTAGTATTCAAGGTTATTCCAATCTTTATATTTTGAAACTTGCGGTATGTTTTTTGCCAAATACGAAATAATACCTTTCCATTCTGCAAACTGCATCTTTCCATTTTTATCATCTCTTTTTGCTTTATATACCATTGCCAATTTATAATATGAAACAGCCAAGCCTTCTAATAAACCAATATTTTTGGGATTAGCCTCGTAAAGTTCTTTTCCTAATTGTGTTCTTAAATTAAAGAATTGTAAAGCTTTGTCTAAATCGCCGAGCGACTGATAAATAGCTCCTAATTTAGAATACGAAATCGCCAAGCCGTTTTTTAAGTTCTCACTTTTGGGATTTGCCTCGTAAAGTTCTTTAAATAACTGTATTTGTAAATTAAAGAATTGCAAAGCATTGTCTAAATCGCCGAGTGACTGATAAATATTTCCTAAATTTTGGTATGAAATCGCCAAGCCGTTTTTTAGATTCTCACTTTTGGGATTTGCCTCGTAAAGTTCTTTTGATAGTTGAATGTCTAAATTAAAGAATTGCAAAGCTTTGTCTAAATCGCCGAGTGACTGATAAATTTCCCCTAATTTTTCGTACGAAATTGCCAAGCCGTTTTTTAAGTTCTCACTTTTGGGATTTGCCTCGTAAAGTTCATTAAATAAATCAGTTGCTTTTTCAATATTTGCCAATCCTTCATCAATTTTGCCTAATTTCAAATATAAATCGCCAGTCATTCCATAAGAGTTCGCCAAGCCGTTTTTTAGATTCTCACTTTTGGGATTTGCCTCGTAAAGTTCTTTAAAGAACTGAATTTGTAAATTAAAGAATTGCAAAGCTTTGTCTAAATCGCCGAGTGACTGATAAATAGCTCCTAATTTAGAATACGAAATTGCCAAGCCGTTTTTTAAATTCTCACTTTTGGGATTTGCCTCGTAAAGTTCTTTTGATAATTGATTGTATAAATTAAAGAATTGCAAAGCTTTTTCTAAATCGCCGAGTGACTGATAAATTTCTCCTAATTTTGAATACGAAACCGCCAAGCCGTTTTTCAGGTTCTCACTTTTGGGATTTGCCTTGTAAAGTTCTTTACCAAATTGTGTTCTTAAATTAAAGAATTGCAAAGCTTTGTCAAAATCGCCTGACATTTGATTGTAATTACCAATGCGTTCGCAAAGCGCAGCAAGGTCATAATTTGCATTATGCCGAAAAGCACTAACAACGGTTTCGGCATAACGTGCAAAAACAGCAGCAGTTTCAACCGTATTTCTTATAAAAAACTCACCCTCTCTTTCAAGTTGTTCATTCAAATTATAAATCAAAATTTGGGCATCGGTGGCAGTTTGTGGGTTTTGTGTTGCGCAAACTTGCTGCACTACCGGGCTGAATCTAAAAGCGCGTTCGTCTAAGTTAAAATTGAGCCACCCTTTGCGGTCTAAACTTTCAAATAGGTTTTCAAAATCGGCATAATTTTCAAACAATTTTTCAAATACTTCATATTTTATGCTTTCTACGGGCAACAGGGTAATGTGCGTAAGCAATTGTTTTTCTGCCGCTTTAAGTTTAGCTATATCAAAAAGGGCAGTTATCACCTCGGTAGGGGTTTGTTTCTTTAATTCTATGTATGTCCAATGGTCGGATATACCTGTTTTTTGTGCAGCAATACCCAACAGCCCTTTGTTTTGTATATCTTCGAGCAAGTTTCGCATTGAATATACATTTTTTTTCTTGCTGTTGGTTTCTTTTAAGTTTTTGGCAATCAGTTCAATTACCAGAGTATTTCCACCTACGGCATCATAAATACTTTGCAGAAGTGGGTCGTCCGTAGCGCAGTAGTCGGGATATATATCTGCAAACAGTTGTTTGGTTACATCAAAAGGTAAACTGTCAATTTGGAAAATATTGTCTTTATGCTCATAATTGATAACACGAGTGGTAAGCAACAAATGAAAATTGTTACATGCTTTGAGTAAGTGCATGTTATTTTCAATATCTGTTTTGTCGTTGCTGTTGTCAATTACCAACAAACAGGGTAAACTTAGGTTCCGCAGGTAGGTACGCAACTGTTCAATCCGTTGTTGTTGGTTAAGTCCTTCAATAGTCAGTTTCAAAGGCATTTCGAGGGTAAGCAAAGCTTCGCGGATGTTTTCGCGGTTGGTAACCCATGCAATATGCTGATATTCTCTTTCGTATTGGCGGCAATAAGCGGCAGCAAAGGTTGTTTTGCCAATACCGCCTTCGCCGTTTACGAGCAAAATAAAGCGGTTACTGCTTTTAAACAATTTATCGTGCAAATCAATCAGTGTCTGTGTTCTGCCAATAAAATAATCGGTTACTCCGGGAGGTGAGGTAATATATTTGCGCAAAGCAAGTTTGCCGTCTAATTTGGATTCAATCCTGAGCAGTATATCGGTGTGCAGGTTTTGTATCTGTTTAATGGTATTGGTGTCTTTTGCGACCGAAAGAATAATTTCGTTGTTTTTCTGAAATAATTCTTCCGAAATCTGAATATTTATGGAAACAGTGGAGTTGTAAATACCCTGTAAGTTAATATTATTGTTTCCATCAATCTTACTGATATTTTCAACTTTCTCAATTTGGTAATAATTGTTGTAGGTATCGCCCACCAGCATGTTACCGTTCATAGTGCCAATAGTGTTTCCTACAATTGATTTGATGTTGTCTGTCATAGTTTTATATCTATTTATTTGTTTCCATGGTAAATAAAATCAAACACATAGAACATAGGTTTGAATTTAGGCACATAGTTTTTTATTTTAGGGCGTGTTCCAATTTCAGTAAAACTTCTTTATCTAATTTCAAAACAAGAGCTAACTCATCAACGGTATCGCCTTGCTTTAACTTTTTTACGGCATAAACCAAACTATCTATATCGAATTGGTTTGAGTTCCCTATTTTATGTCCGCTGCCTGCCACCATATTACCGTTCATAGTTGTTACAGTGTTTCCTGTTATTGAATTTACATTAAAAGAACCGCTCATATCCAATCCTGCCCGTTTTGTAAAACTCTCAATTTCTTTTGCTTTGGCTTCGAGTTCGGTTTGCATTTCGGAGTTCCATTTTTCCATAAAATCTAAATTGGCTTTTAAGGCAGCCATGTCGTTATCCGATTTTTTTGCCTTCTCCAATTGTTCTTTTGCTTTGTTGTTGCGTGTAAGCAAACTTCCTACCCACGAAGTAAGTTGTGTAAAAAGACCTTGAACGGCTGGTTTTTTTAAAAATTCACCACCTTGCTCAATTAAGTCACCTGCATTTCCAAATAAA
>CAILKW010000741.1 GCA_903834845.1 uncultured Bacteroidia bacterium
GTATTTTGCTTTCTGGGTATCCAAAAAGTTAAAAGTTGATGACGAATATGCAACTATGCTTTCAAGTGCTGTATCAATATGTGGGGTATCGGCAGCCATTGCCACATCGGGAGCCATCAATGGCGATAAAAAGAAATTGTCCGTAATTATTTCGTTAGTCCTGATTGTGGCAATTCCGATGATGATATTTATGCCAATTCTGGCAAAATGGTTGGGCTTGTCGGCTGAAGTAACTGGTGCCTGGCTGGGTGGGACCATAGATACCACGGGTGCCGTGGTCGCAGCTGGAACTATAGTCGGCGAAGTTGGCTTAAAGTATGCCACTATCGTGAAATTCTCGCAAAATGTTTTGCTCGGAATAGCAGCTTTTGCAATCTCCGTATTCTGGGCTTACCGCACCCACAATGGTGAAGGTAAACGAGAACGGGTACCCCTTAGTGTTATTTGGGACCGCTTCCCCAAATTTGTACTTGGTTTTATGGCTGCCTCTATCCTGTTTTCATTCTTTATCGATAAAGAGCTGGCTGCCAGTTCCGGAAAACTGATCAAATCGTTCACCGGGTTCTGGTTCAATCTTGCATTTATCAGTATTGGCATTGAAACCCGTTTCTCGGACTTGAAAAATGCCGAGAACAAGCGACCCATTTACAGCTTCTTAATCGCGCAGGGATTTAATATCGTGTTTACTCTGGTTGTATCCTATTTGTTGTTTAAGGTTATGGCCTAGTAAGTAGAAGAAATAAAAAGATAAAGTACTCAATATCAGAATCTTTTTTAAATCCTTTGTGAATCTTAGTGACATAGTGTCTTGGTGGCATAAAACTATTCCGCCACTAAGACACAAAGGCTCGAAGTATCACTAAGGATCAACGATTCAATAAATTATTAGTTTGCAATATTTTTTTGGGGATTTCATATTACTCAGTTTTCCTCAAAAGCTTAAATTCAATCCGGCAAAAACAGTTGTTCTTGGCATAGTATAATACCTGTTCAACTCATATTCCTGATTGAACAGGTTTTCTGCACTCACAAAAACTTCGGCATATTTACAGAACTTTTGGCTAACTTTGGCATTGACAAGGGTGTAATTAACTTGATGTGTCATTGCGGAAGGATCGGTGTCCAAATTTGCAACTTTCTGTAAACTAAGCATAAATATAGTTTTACCCATTAGATACCGCGAGCTGATAAACAATTGATGTTCGGGAGTGGCATAGACAGGTGTTTTCATTTTGATGTAACTATAAGCCACGTGAAAATTTATTTTCGTGGTCGGATTGGCTTCTGCCGAGAACTCGATCCCTCTATTTGATACTTCACCCGCATTCAGCAATCCTTTATTGGGTACGGTAATTATCAGGTTAGTGCCTTCAACCAGGAATCCGGTCAATTCCAGGTTAAGTTTCCTGTCTAACAATGATTTTAAGATACCTGCCTCGTAATTATACACTGTTTCAGGCTGAAGTTTTGGGTTCGGTCCCCAAAGGAACAATTCACGGATTGTCGGACTGCGGAAACCCTTTGAAAAGGAAGCCTTCAATGTTGTATTTTCACCACTGTTCCAGGCAAATCCTGCAGAAGGGATCCAAATATTTCCATAAGCTGAATTATTCTGAAGTCTCAATCCGGCATTTATGGTCAGTTTTTTTGCTATGGTTTGCTGAACAAATCCATAATAGCCAAGTTCATAGACTGATGTGTCGGCAAAAACAATTCCCTTACCAGCCATTGCTTTCAGATTTTCTGCCAATCCACCAAAATTCATGTAATCTATTCCTAAAGTGATTGTATTGCCTTTGAATAATTCGAGCGATTCAAAAAGGTTAAATCCGTAATTGTGGTCTATTGAATGAAATCCGTCTGTAATGTTATGCTCACCAAAATTGTAGAAAAGTTTTGCCGATCCTGAAACTTTATCATATTCATTATCTATTGAATAAGCCCAATAACCCCTGGTAATGTCAATAGTTTCCCCCTTTTTGGCAGAAAGGGTATCCGGTCCGGGATCTGAAGCTTTGAATTTAGCAAGACTAAAATCGCCAATCATTTTTAAGTGTTGATTCAATTCATAACCGATTTTGGCATATCCATTCGTGATAACAAAGGCTGAGTTGGCTCTATGCCCATCAGTTTTGTCATGATTTCCAGAAATGAAAACACTTAGTTTGCCTTGTTTATAACCTCCTGAAGCAATGTATTTCTGGGTATTAAAGGCTCCAAGCATAAACCGTGCATTGCCATGAAATCCTTCAATGGTTTGTTTTTTAGTGATCAGGTTGATGACCCCGCCCATAGCATTTGATCCATACAATACAGAGCCCGAGCCCCGGATAACTTCTACACGTTCCACATCCGAAGCGACATAAGAATCGGGTAGCGGATGTCCCATAATTCCCATAAACTGTGGGTGACCATCAATCAACATCAAAACACCTGTTGTAGGACTGCCACCTACTCCACGTATTGTAATTTGTCCTGCCGACCCTGCAGAAACACCAAAACCGGTCACACCACGCTCAGTCACAAACAGACCTGGAATCCTTCCACTTAAAATAGGCAACATAGAAGATTCGTTGTTTTCGTTGATTTGTGCTCTTGTAACCACTGAAACCGACATAGCCACATTGTTCAGGTTGATTTTTAACGGGCTACCGGTTACCACAACCTCTTCAATGCGTACAGTATCAATAACCATATTCTGAGCTTTTAGAGATATTGGTAGGAATATGGAAATAAATAAAAATTGGGAAATGCCAAAAAGAAGTTTTACCATTTAAAAAAATGTGTTATCGTGTGATGAAAAATATAATTCGTGTTACTATTAAGGCAAAAAAATTTACTCAGTTTTACTCATGATCAGTTTACCATGTTGGATACCTTTAATACTGATCAGTTTGTCGGATAGTTCAGTTAGCCTGCGTGAAGTTCCTTTCACAGCAATGATTTCCATACAATTAACTTCACTAAGCGTAAATTGCTGTACACCAATTACTACATCACGGTACTCAAACTGAAGGTCAGCTGAGTGATTCCTGATTTCATGTTTCTGACAGTTGTAAACCATGATTACTGCACCTGCAACCAGATTGTCACATTTCCACTTCTCCTCCACCCGGTTTTTCTCAATCAGGTAGCGGAAAGCCTGTGACCGATTCGAAAAATTATTCTCAACCACATACTGATCGAGTGCTGTCAGAAGCTCCTCTTCTAATGAAACGCTAAAACGTACAACCGACATGTGTTACTATTTTTGAAATTCGTGTTATTGCGTGCAAATATAGGAACTTTATTTATGCAACAGTTTTCTTTTTTTTAAAAAATTGAAATGGGTTGTATATTAAGATTATATTAATTGCCAAGGCTTAAGAATAACTAAAAGAATTGTTATTTACTTTTGCATTCTGAATTAAACAGAATATTCATCTTGGCAGAAGAATATTATATATTTATTATTCAGATCTTTATGACCATATATTAACTCTTAATTGTATGTTGTTCGTTCGATTATTGCTTGTTATTATTATTCTTACCAGTGTCAGCGCAAGTGCTAAAACAGATTGGAAGCTTAGAAAAGAAGCATCAGGAGTGACCATATATACCCGAAATGTTGAAGGTTCACCTTATGATGAGTTTAAGGCAGTTGTTACAATCACAAATACTACATTGAACAGGGTTCTTAATGTCATTATAGATGTTAAAAACTATCCCAACAATTTTCCAAATTGTGGAAGCGCAAAGGTATTGGAGCAAAAAAGTAAATATGACGATATACACTACATTACAATAAAAGCACCGTGGCCGATAACCGACAGGGATGCGATCTATGAGGCAACCACTACCTTTTCTCAGGATGGAAAACGAGCACAAGTAAAACTGGATCCGCGCGGTGATTACCTCGGGGAAAAGAAAAACTTTATTCGGGTGCACAATGGTTCCGGTTTCTGGGATCTGCAGGAAGTTGCTCCCAACACGGTTCAGGTCATTTATCAGTTTCATGCCGATCCGGCAGGTGAAATACCGGCATGGATAGCCAACAGCGTGATTGTATCTAATCCGCTGAAAACCCTGGAAAATTTAAAAAAACTTGCAACGGAAACCTGATATTTGAAAGCAGTACCCTACCGGCTTTCGAAAGCCTGTTGGGACTTTTATTTTGATGACAGTTTTTATTTTCTGCTTTGTCCAATTTTGTAATCATCGAAAAGGAAAAAAACAAAGGCTATGCAGATAATTGCCTCGAATCTGACAGACGGTTTACTGAATATGTGAAATATGATTATATTATTGAACTGAAATACTTTAAAACTGAGGAAATTGAAACACAGGCAAAGGAAGAAAGTGCTGTAAATCATAAAGTCAAAACTGCTACAACACAATTGCTGCAATATGCTGCGATTACTAAATTCAAAACTGTCAAAATTATTATTGTGACTTCAGCCAAGAAATTGTTGTTTATGGATTGTTTGCCAGAATAAAATATTTCCACAATATTGAGCAGTAATACTCATTTCTCAATAGTAATTCTGGCATCTACAGCCACAATTTTATCACCAATACCCAGCAAAGGATTAATATCCAACTCTTTAATTTCTGTTGCAAATCTCAGCATTGATGAAAGTCTTACTATAATATCAGCAAATTTATGCCGGTTGACACCAGGTTTTCCTCTGAATCCTTTTATCATTGGGTATGCTTTCAGGTTTCTGATCATTGATAATGCCTCGTCGTGTGTAAGCGGAGACAGTCCTGAGGTAATATCTTTGAGTACTTCAACAAAAATTCCGCCCATTCCGCAAACTATGATATGGCCGAATTTATGTTCATATTTAGCACCTATGAAAAGTTCCATCCCTTCAGCCTGCTCAGCGATTAAAACTGATGTTGTTTCAGGAATATTCATCATTCTATTAAATTCAAGTCTGACAGACTCATCTGATCGAATGTTAAGCGACACACCGCCTACATCAGTTTTATGAATTGGGCCAACTACTTTCATTACTAACGGAAAACCAATTTCGTATGCTGCTTCAAGAGCCTCGTTACAAGTAACAGTAATTATTTCTTTTACGATTGGTATTGATGCAGCTTTCAACAGTGCGTGGATTTTACCCGGTGGCAAGTGCCCAGACTGGCAACTTTCAATAATTCGTCTGATTTGAGCCACGTCAACTCCCTCAAGCCTGATACCTTCATCAGAAGGTGCCGGAGTACGGTAAACACGTGTTAAGGCACGTCCCAGCAAAACTTCGTCAGGAAAATTGATATTACCATGAGACAAAAAGTACGCTAAATCCTTTTTTACATTCAACACTGACGGCAGGATCGGATAAATAGGTTTTTTACAGCTTTTCATTTTTTGATCAAGGACCTTATAAACATCTTTTACAGAGAACAGTCCCGGGCTTCCATAAATAACAGCCATGCCATCTATCTCTTTAAAATCATTTTCACAGGCATCTATAATATCATATAGCTGTTCTGCCGTACCAGTTGCCAAAAAATCAATAGGATTCTCAACTGATGATCCAGGAGAAAGCTTTTTCCTAAGTTCATCTTTTTCACGTGAGTCTGTGAGACGTGGAATATTTAAACCGCCTGCTTCAAGTGCATCCGTCAGCATAACAGCCGGTCCGCCCGCATGGGTGATGATGGCAATGTTTTTCCCTTCGAGCTTTTTAGTCATAAAAATTCCTGCAATAGTTGTCAATTCTTCCCTTCCATAACACCTAACAATTCCAGCCTTCCTGAAAAGTGCCTCAACAGCTGAATCAGAATTTGTCATTGCTCCGGTGTGAGACAATGCCGCACGACCTCCTGCCGAGGAACTACCTGCTTTTATTGCTGCTAAACTAAAACCTTTTTTCACTAGTGACCGGGCGTGAAAGAGAAATTTGTCCGGATTAGAGATCGATTCAATATAGAGAAGTTTTACTCGCGAAGCTGGTTCTTCTTCGGAGTGGATATTCCAGTATTCCAAAACTTCTTCCACGCCAATCTGTGCAGAATTCCCAACTGAAATAACGCGGGAAAAATGTAATCCTTTCGGAATAGCTGATTCGATAATAAATACGGCTGTTGCACCTGAGCCTGATACAAAATCGCATCCGTTAGATTCGAGCTTTGGAATAGGAGTTGTGAATACTCCGGCGTACTCGGGAGTAAGAACACCAATGCAGTTAGGTCCTATAAGACACCCACCAGTTTTATTAACAACTTCCGCCATGCGTTTTTCGAGGATTTCTCCCTCCTTACCAACTTCACTAAAACCTCCGCTGATAACAATAAAAGCTTTTACATTCTTTTTTAATGCCAAATATTCAACTACATCCGGACAACTTTTGGCAGGAATCGCAAGAATTGCCAAATCAATTTCAGGCAACTCAACCATTGTATTAAAGGTCTTTATTCCCTGAATATTTGTGTCATAAGGATTATAAGCGTAAAGTTGTCCCCGAAATTCGTGTTCAATAAGGTTTTTAAGTATTTTGCCTCCCGGCTTGGTAGTATTATTTGAAGCTCCTACAACTAAAATGCTTTCAGGAGTCAATAATTGTTTGTTTAGCATGATATTTATCCAATTTATATTTTTGAAGTCAAACATACAAGAATAATAAACTACTACAAAAGATATCTGTCAGTGTCGCAAAATATTTCTCAAAATAGTTTTTCGGAGGTTTAGCTATTAAATATTATTTTTGGAAGATGGAAAATGGTGAACAGAAAATATTTGTATGGTGCAATTTCTCAGAAGGGATGGACGATGCAATTTTGCATGGAATGATGATCGCGTTGACACTCAAAAAAGAACTTTGTCTTTTTCACCTTTCGGATCATAAACATCATGAAAGTAACACAATAGCTGAAGCCCGTCTCAGGGGAACGGTGTCAAAAATATCACCTTTGCTTCCAAATATTGAAGTTAAATATTTGATTAGAGAGGGGAATATTAAAGATTGCTTGACAGAACTGTCAGAAGTGTATGAATGTTTGGTGTTAGTATCCCATAAAAAGTCTGTTCAACAGCTCTTGCCAATTTTGCAATTCTCAGCATTTCCCTTTTTATTTGTATCGGCAAAAGTAAATGTTGATCGGTTTTACAAACAAATTGTCGTTCCTGTTGGGTATATGAAAAAAAGTAAAGATATTGCTTTGTGGGCCAGTTATCTTGGCCGACATAACGGAGCAATGATTGATATTTTTATTGCGCTTGAAAATGGGGAGGCAGATCAAAAAATTGTAATGAACAATCTTTTCTCGATAAAACGGCTTTATGGAAAATTCAGGTTTCCTTTTCAGGTAATTGAAAGCCATTCCCCAACCTGGAAACTCCAAAAAGCTTCTTTAAACCATGCTTTGAGCCTGAAAACCGGAATGTTAATAATTGCAGCAAGTTTAAATCCAACATTTCTGGACTCATTTCTTGGTCTTACAGAAGGCAAAGTAATCTCAAAATCAGAGGATTTATCAGTAATGATTGTGAACTCTAAGCGGGATTTTTACACCTTTTGCGGATGATAGTATGAAAAAAAAAATAAAATATTCGATTAAAGAGATTGTCGTAAATTTTAAATTAATACATTTGCCGCTTCATTTTCTTAAAATAATGGATCGTTATATTCACGACCAAATCGGTTTGATAAAAAATTAGAATATGGAAAGTAGCGCACTTTTAGTATTTTTTCTAGCAGCGGTTTCCCTGGTGGGATTGGCAATCCTCTTTTCCAGTTATGTTCCCCCAACATCAGTCAATGCAACAAAATTTGAGCCTTATGAGTGTGGTATTGAGACCATTGGCGATGCCTGGCTTCAATATACCGTAGGGTATTATTTGTTTGCAATCCTTTTTCTCATTTTCGACGTGGAGACGATTTTCCTGTTTCCATGGGCAGTTGTGATGAAAAGTGCCGGTTTGACCGGATTTATTGAAGTCCTGATCTTCTTTGCAATTTTGGGATTGGGCCTATTATATGGTTGGAAAAAACATGCTTTAAAATGGGAATAAATAAAAAAAGCGATTTTGGGAAGAACGATTACCCGATCATCGCCGAATACGAAGGCGGAGGTGTCATTCTGGCACAGCTCGATGCGTTGGTGAATTGGGCAAGGGCTAATTCGTTGTGGCCACTTACCTTTGGTACAAGGTGTTGTGCTATCGAGTTTATGTCGGCAGGTGCATCGCGCCACGATTTTGCGCGGTTTGGCGCAGAAGTAGCACGTCCTTCGCCACGTCAGGCCGACTTGCTTGTGATCTCTGGAACCATCAACTACAAGATGGCCCCTGTTTTAAAACGGTTATATGAACAGATGCCCGATCCGAAATATGTGATGGCCATGGGTGCCTGTGCCGTATCCGGAGGTCCTTTCTTCTACAACTCCTATGCAGTTGTAAAAGGTGCCGACCATGTTATCCCGGTTGACGTTTACATTCCCGGCTGTCCACCGCGTCCCGAAGCTTTCCTTTTTGGTTTGATGCAGTTGCAAAAGAAGATCAAAAAAACCAAAAATTTCGGCAAAGTGAATTACTCTGAAGCAAAACCAATTCTTTCTGATAAAACGCCCCTTTAAATATTA
>CAILKW010000742.1 GCA_903834845.1 uncultured Bacteroidia bacterium
ATTTTGTCGGGGATTGCTATCTTGCAACTTGCTGTTCCTGTTCCCGGATATGGTGCCGGACTATTAACTCCGGACGGTGGAATAAATGCCTGGCTCGACCGATTGTTTCTACCCGGCAGATTACATGGCGGAACATTTGATCCTGAGGGGCTATTGTGTATAGTATCCGCGATTACTGTTACGCTTATGGGGGCTTTGGCCGGTTCTATTCTTCGTGATGGTGAACCTGCATCTAATCTGAAGGCTGCAAAGCTTGTTATTGCCGGGGCTGCTTTAACCACCATTGCGTTGATTCTTTCTCCTTTCTATCCGATAATCAAGGCTGCTTGGACGGTTCCCTTTAACCTGTTAACTGTCGGGATTAGCTTAATCCTTTTGTCTTTGTTTTATTTCGCAATAGACGTTAAAGATTGGACCAAAGGAATTGTTTCTTATAAGATATTATTTTTTAAGGTTATAGGGATGAATTCAATCACGATTTATCTCGGAGCGAGCATCATCGATTTTCGTAAAGCATCCTCTTTTTTCACTGGTTTTATGGCTGAACCACTTGGCGGATGGATAGTCATCCTTGGCGCAATCGTCCTTGAATGGATGGTGCTCTATTACTTATATAAAAAGAAAATTTTCCTGAGAGTTTAATTTTAGCCTGTTGATCTCTCTTATTTAGGTACTAAAAATCGCGGGTTTCGTTATTGAAATTCTGCGATTTTTCTACTTTTGCATTAATTAATTCATTGTTGAAAATAGTATTATGTCCGTACAAAAAGAGGTAAAGCGCGTAACAACGCACGTACTTGCTGAAATGAAGTTGCATGGCGAAAAGATTTCGATGTTGACTTCTTATGATTATAGCATGGCCAAATTAGTTGATCAGGCTGGAGTTGATATAATCCTGGTTGGTGATTCGGCCTCGAATGTGATGGCTGGTAATGAAACCACCCTGCCTATTACACTTGACCAGATGATTTATCATGGAAAATCGGTTGTTAGAGCGGTGACGAGAGCCTTAGTTGTAGTTGATATGCCTTTTGGAACTTATCAGGGTAATTCGCTCGAAGCATTGAACTCTGCCATTAAAATTATGAAAATTACCCATGCCGATGCTGTTAAACTTGAGGGGGGCATGGAGGTGATTGAATCAGTTCAACGTATTGTTTCGGCTGGAATTCCTGTGATGGGTCATCTCGGACTAATGCCACAGTCTATTCATAAATATGGAACTTATACAGTAAGAGCCAGAGAAGAGGTTGAAGCAAAAAAACTAACAGAGGACGCACATTTACTCGAACAGGCTGGCTGCTTTGCAATAGTTTTAGAGAAAATTCCGGCTATACTGGGTTCTCAGGTAGCAAAGGAATTAAAAATCCCCATTATTGGCATTGGTGCAGGGGGTGGTGTTGATGGTCAGGTTCTTGTAATTCACGATATGCTGGGGCTGACTCAGGAATTCTCCCCAAGGTTTTTGCGCCGTTATCTTAATCTCGCTTCAGAAATAAAAGGTGCTGTCGGAAGTTTTGTGGCTGATGTGAAATCTCGTGATTTCCCCAATGCAAAAGAACAATATGATTAGTTGTTTTTGATTAAGTTCCGGATTAAAATATAGCTTTTGTATTATTATATAAAACCTGACTTTTGGTGAAAATCCTGTTGCTTGGACTCTTTTTTGTCGGATACCCGTTTGGACTGATTTTTTGTCAGATTGGCGGAAGTGGCATTTACGGGTTTCTTAATCTTACCAATTCAGCTAAAGTTGCTGCTTTGGGAGGTACTCAGATTGCATTTACTGATAACGACCTTGACCTTGTGTTTTATAACCCCTCGCTGCTTTCAGATTCGATGAGAAACCAGTTGTCAATCAATTATGTGAGTTATATTGCAGGTATAGGTGTTGGATACGCTTCTTTTGCTCCAAATCTAAAGGGTCGAAACGCTTTTGCCGCAGGAATTCATTATGTTGATTACGGTGAATTCAAGGGAGCCACTGAGAACGGAGAGCCGAACGGAACATTCAGAGCAGCAGAATATTCTATCAATTTGTTTTATTCCAGGATATTAACTCCGCAGTTGAAGGCCGGAATTAACCTGAAACCCATCTTTTCATCTTTCGAAAGTTACAACTCAATGGGACTCGCAGCCGATCTCGGTATTACATATAAAGCGAAAGACAGC
>CAILKW010000743.1 GCA_903834845.1 uncultured Bacteroidia bacterium
TAATTAGGACAGTGTTCTCTTAGATAAAATGTGAGCATTAAACTGTCATCCGGCAATTATCCGTTTTGAATTTCACTTAAAAGGGACAGAGCCTTATCTCTTAGTGGTTTCTGAAGTATTCTCCAAATAAAATAACCAATGACAAAGGAACAACATGTAATTACAAGGATACTGCAAAAAGCGACTAGGATTCGTACATTTTGATCAGGGAATGGGAAAAATTTTTCAGCGGAAAAACCAAAACCAATGGCAATCAAAAGTACAGGGATAATAGCCAGGTAAGTTTTTAATTGCCATAATTCGTAGCGGTTAGCCGCTTTTCGTAGCATTTCCAAGGTTGAAACACCGTAGTCAATAGATTTGTATTCTATATGTAAGCTCCTGAATAATAAAGCAAATGATAAAAACCCAAATGAAAAGAATAAAAACCCTATTTTGCCAATCTCCATTTTTTCAAATATTAAGCCAAATAGGAACATTAAAAAATATATGGGAGCAAAAATCCACATGATCCATTTAAATATACTGGTCAATTCGAGATAACGGGCATCTTCTTTTTTTAACCCCTTTACTAATTTTTCTAAATCGAACTCACGATTATTGTGCTGCACAGTTTCCATAATTGATTGTTTTTTTAACAGATTATTAATTGTTTAAGTTGCTCTTTGATCCTATGTATTTTCACCTTGACATTAGGTTCAGTCAAACCGACCACATCAGCTATTTCGCGTATTGGAAGCCCTTCAAGTACAAGTGACATCAAAGCTTTGTCGATGACCGATAGAAGGTTAAGACTGATTTCCAATTGTTCAAGTTGATATTCTGTTGTTCTTTTTTGTTCCAGATCGTCTTCATCAAGCAGAATATTTATACTTTGAAGGTCTCTGTCTATGTAAAGTTTCGTATTTCGGTAGGTCTTGCCTGAAAAACTTAGTGAGGTATTGACTGCAATTCGGTATATCCATGTGCTGATTGCCGATTCGCCCTTGAATTTATCGAGACTTTTCCAGATGTTCACCAGTACCTCTTGATACATGTCTTTATGATCTTCGGCATTTTTGCAGTAATACCGGCAAATGCTATTTATCCTGTTGGTATTTTCCTCAATGATATGTTTAAACCTAATTTCTTTCTGGTCACTCATTATTGCTGTTTTGTCTTCTTAGTTAGGACAATCTACAAAAGGTTACATTTTTTTCACGATTCACAAAAAATTTAAAAAATTGCAAACCACAAACTGGCACAAGATTTTTTCCAAGGAAAAAATCTTGTGCCATAACAGGGTACAAGTTAAATATTAGCAGTAATCTATATAGAATCACATCTTTTACCTGAAAAACTCAGGAAAGCATGAGAATGGCTCTTCCTGTACTTCAAAGTAAGGCCAGTATTCGAATTCACTGTTTCCGTCAATCGAAAAATGCAATGGTTTTCCGGGAACGGGCTTAAGCAATTTTTTTATATTTTCAGGACTTGCTTTCACTCCAATGTCAAACTTCTTCCCTTTCACTCCAACCATTGCCATTAAGATCGGTCCGTATTCGACAGCATAATGATTTTCTTCAAATCCTTTTTCAAGTCCTGTATATTTTGTTACTTTGTGATCAATAGGCAGTGTAAATGAAATTACATCTCCATTCTTCCATTTTCTGTCAATAACGATATAAGCACCCGGCTTCCCGCTATCGGTTTTATCACCATTGACTATTATATCCATATTCGCCGATGCCCATGATGGCACTCGAATACGAATTTTATATTGGATAAGCTGTTCATTTCCAACAACGATTTCTACTTTTGAATTGTATGGAAAAAGCGTATTCATTTTTAGGCTCACAGGCTTGTTTTGAACCGTGTATTTTATCTCAGATGCAGAAAATAAGTCTATATAAATGCCATCTTCCGCAACTGAATAAATGTATTCTGGAAGAGAGCCGAACACTCTGGTTCCCTGCCCTTCACAACACGTATTCATACAATGGTGCGAGTTAGGAGAATGATCACCATATTTTCGATCTATAAGTTTTGCAAAATACCGTATTCCTTCCGGGCCGTATTGGTTGGCTATTGCTACGTTGTAGATTGATTTCTCGATTTCACTGACATACTTTTCCTCGGTAGGATAAAGCAAATGAAAACGTTGATTAAGTTTTATCCAAAAAGAATTTCCGCATAGCTCCCCTGTTTCGTGCCTTAAATAATATGATTTTGGCTCGTACAGAAATGTTCCCTCGTTGATGGCAAGTGATCCTCCGATATGTTCCCAATTGTCGTGGTATAAATCCCAGGCACCCAAAGCTGCATCAAGGTATTTCTTTGCTCCGGTTGCCCTGTACAAATCAAGGTAGGGTTCAATCCCAGTAACCAGATAGTTATGAGGACGGTCGTAAGGGTATAACCAAATAGCTTTCGTATCCCTGTTTGTCATTTGCTCCATCCAATAGTTTTCCTGAAAATACTGCTGCACAACCTGAATATCTTTGGGTTTTCCTACAGGAGTAAAATAGGTTCTTGTTATAGGGATTATTCCTTGAGTTCCTTGTCGTACCCGACGCAACATTTCCGGTAGATATTCGCAATTATCGAACCAGTCATAAAAGCCACGTAATAATGGAAATGCCTTTTTATTTCCGGCATATCCGGCCTCTATCAGACCTTGTGATACCCATGACCTTGTGTATGCTCCATTTTCATGATCAAACATTGCGTGCTTAGGAAAAGCCATGAGATAGCCATCAGGCTCTTTACATTGATCAATAACATCTACAATATCATCCATTCTCTTTCTCAAATCACTATTCTCAATCCACCGCAATGTATTTCCTGCTCCGGTTAAAAACCGTGCAGCTTCAGAACCGGGAAGAATCTGAAACCACATATTTTTAAATCTATTCTCAAGTGGTTCAACCGGTAATCCCCCCTTGACGCGAAAATTACGAACCAACTGATCGAAAGTAAACGAGTTCATCAAGTAACTGATATTGTTTTCCATGGTTGTTTTGAACAATCCATCGCCCAACTGTACACCTCCAACAGGGGTTTGTGCCTTGTAGGGAACAGGCTTCCATGTTTCAACCGGCATCACATTGGCCGGATTATTGGTAACAACATAATCCCCCTGGGGTCGTGGCGGGCGTGTCAGTAATTCGATATGAGAATCTTTGTCAGGGTTTGACTCCGTGGCTTTGCATCCTTCAGCGATATCTTTTCCATCTGAAAGCACAATTATTTTGGTCATTGCCAACTTGTTGTCTCTAAGAATTGTTGCGGTTAACCGAACGTATCGCCCATTTACGACTTTGGATGCAAACGTGCAAACCACATCTTCCGGATTAGGAAATTCTTCTTTAAGTGTGAAGTCTTCATACATAATAGAGTGTTTGAAATCAGCATCGTTTGAAACTTCGAGCCTGAAACGTGAGGGAAAACCTCCCGCAGCAGGTCCCCATCCTTGTACACCTGGTAATAGTTTTATTCCGTCAATCTTTTTTGTCAGCCCTAAGTCTATCTGAACCCAACGGATTTCGCTATTGCTCCCTGCTCTTGATGAATAGGCAGGAAGGTAATACCTTGCCACTCGCTCTACTCCCATCTTTGCCTCGCGAAGTTCGTTCGCAGCATCATACTTTACCTGAGCCATCACAGAATTGAAGGTCAGAGCTAAAAAACAAGAGACGACTATAGAAGCCTCCATTGCCCCTTTTTTGAAATTGAAATTTCTATTATCCATTTCTTTAACTTATAATTTACAACAAGAGCAAAAATACGGAATTAATATTAGTAAATCAGTGGCAGAGTAAAGTAAAAAATCGAACCAAGTCCCTCTTCGCTTTCTACCCACATCTTTCCTTTATGCTTTTCTATAAGTCCCCTGCATAATAGAAGCCCCAAACCTGTGCTGGTTTCACCTTCTGTACCCTTTCTGTTTATTTGAGTATCAAGCCGGAATAAACGATCTCTAATTTTTTGATTCATTCCAATACCTGTGTCTTTTATGGCTATCTCAACTCTTAAGTTATCTATATTTGACGCGTTAACCCAAATTTTTCCACCTTTTGGTGTAAATTTCACAGCATTTGAAGCAAGATTGCGAATTACAGTTTGGAGTATGTTACTATCTGCAAAAACCATTAAATCCCCAGAAATATCAATCACTATGTCAATATCCTTATTTTTGGCCGATTCGCGTGCCAAAGCTAAGCTTTCATTCAACACAGGGAGTAATGGAAATAGTACAGGTTCGAATGGAACTAACCCCTGTTGTATTTGAGCCCATTGCAACAGATTTTCAAGCAATCGGTATATATTGGAAGCTGAACTTTTCATGCTCTCAGCATAATCCTGTATTTGAAACATTGACAGGCTTGATATTTCATCTGCCATAATTTGTGTCAGACCCCAAAATCCACCTAAAGGGCCTCGCAGATCATGCGCAATGATGGAGAAAAATATGTTTTTTGTAGCATTAAGTTCTAAAAGCTCAGCGTTTTTCTGCTCAATATCTATTTTCTGTTTCTCCAGAATGTTGTTTGCTTTTCGTTTCTGCGTATATGTACGAAAAATAACAATAGATAAAGATAGAGTTAGCAAAAAACCTATTAGAAATGAATAGCTAATTATTTTTTGTCTATTGGTTTCTTCCTGTTGTATTAAATCCTTTTTCAGTTGTTCTAGTTCGGAAGCCTTTTTTTCTTTCTCGAATTCATAATTAAGTTCATAAACTATCAACTTTTTAATATTATCCTTGTTCAAAGTATTGTCTTCTAATTGCTTAAAGAGAACATGGTGCTCGTATGCCTTTTTGTAATTTTGCAATTTTTCATAAACCATAGCTAATTGTTGGTGTACTTTTTTCAAATTGTTTAATTCATTTAAGCTAACACCAATTTCTAAACTTTTCAGAGTATATTTCAATGCAAATTGATATTTTTGTGTAATCAAATATACTTTGCCAATATTAAAATAAGAACTATAGATAAAGCTATTATTATCAAGCTGTTTTGCAATTTCAAGCAACTTCTCGAAATACTGTAATGATTTATTATAATCGCCCAGATCGTAATATATATCGCCAATATTTTCATAACAAAATGCGACTCCATCATTGTCTTTAATTTCCCTTCGGATTTTTAGTGCTTTTTCGGAGTATTGCAGAGCTTCAGTAAATTTACGTTGTTTTTTATAAGCTTCCCCTAAACTATTCAGGCTTCGCCCAACAGCTTTTTTATCTTTGAGTTGTTCAACAATATTCAACGCTTTTTTAAAATTTATAATAGCTTGATCATAGTCATTTAATTCGTAGTGAATATTCCCAATACTTAGTAAAATTTTAGAAATTCCTTTCAAATCGTCTAAGTCTTCAACCAATGTCAAGGCTTTTTTGAAATATTCGAGTGATAGTTGATAATTACTTTGATTTTTATAGAAATTTCCAATATTGATTAAGCAATACGACAAACCGTCTTTATCGTTTAGATTTTCAGAAATAATCAGTGCCTCCCTATAATACCGAATAGCCTCGTAATAATTTGATTGAGTAGAATAAAGATGTCCAATATCATTAAGACAATTAGCAATTCGAATGCTATCTTTAACTTCAATTGCCAGATTTTTAGCCTTTTGATAGTATTCTAAAGATAGTGGAAAATTACCTTTCTGAAAATATATATTTCCAATAAAATTCCAATTTTTTGCTAAACCATTTTTATTGCTATATTTCTCATTTAACAGAAGTGACTTTTGAAAAAACTCTAATGCACTATTATAATCTCTTCGATAATAATTTACTAACCCTAATAAGAAAAGTGCCTCTGTCTTCCCCTTAGAATAGTTAATATTTTCGGACGTATTTAAGGCTTCAGCAGCAAATTGTTTTGCTTTTTCTAAATCATTGTTGATAAATCTTTCTGACAGCGAATTTAACAAATTCACTCTTGTTGAGTCCGCCTCAGAATGACTCTTCAGTAAATTATCAAAATCCGGCAATCCTTTCTTTTGAGCATAAACAACTGAATCACTGTAAAATAAAATAATCAGTAAAAATATAATAAACTTTGTTTTCATTCAAATCACATTGTATAACGTTATTTCAAATCTTAACTTAAAATCATTTTACTTTAAGTTTTGCCAAAAGTAGGCTAAAAAAAGGTGACAGGCAAATATCATGGTAAATCTTTGATTAATATGTTTGACCCTTAGATAAACACCTTTTACCAAGGTTTCAAACTTGGATATTTCCTTTTAAAAATGCTATCTCAGAATAAACTCAAAAAGACTCAAAAATATATGCTGTGTATTTGAAAACAACTTTCTTTTGGGAACATTTATCCTGTTTTGTGACAGACAACTTGAAGATCCATTAGTACCTTACCGAATTTTATTTTCTATTTGTTGCTTTGCTATTGTACAAGTATATGCTGTTTTTTTATCCATTTTCTCATAAGTTGGCAAATCACGAACAAAGTCAATGAATGTATTAGTGTCCGCAGGGGAGAGTGTAGAGTGGTTATTTTTGGTATTTCCCGCTAAATCATTATCTTTGTATTCTGATTTTTAGAAACAAATAATCCAGTTTATTATGTACCAGTCAATTACTACAAGCAATTATACCTTTGAAGATGTTATAATCGGAGGGGATTTGTATGTGGACAAAACTGTTTTTTTTCACAAACTAATAACCCTAAATAAAGGCATCTTCTTTCTTTCCCGTCCCCGCCGTTTTGGAAAATCATTATCGGTGTCTATTCTTAAAAATATCTTTAAAGGCTACAAAGAACTTTTTAAAGGGCTGAAAATCTATGATATGCCTTACGATTGGAAGTCGTACCCTGTTATTAACCTGAATATTTCGCAGGCTCCTTGTGAATCAGCAGAGATACTAAACGAAGGTCTTTGTACTTTGCTCCATAAATCGGCTGAAGAAAATGGGCTGAAGCTCTCAGAACAAAAACACTCAGGATTGCTTTTTGGAGAATTACTCGACAAAGTATCGAAACTCGGCAAATTAGTCATCCTCATTGACGAATACGATAAACCCTTGGTTGAAAATATATATTCTCCACATGTCGAAGAAGTCAGACAGGTGTTGGAAAACTTCTATATTAACATAAAAGCTTCAGACGAGCACCTGCGGTTTGTATTTATGACAGGCGTAACCAAATTCTCGAAAGTGTCAGTTTTCTCAAAACTGAATAACTTGCGCGATATAACTATTAGCGAGGATTATGCAACCATGTACGGCTATACCCAGCAAGAGGTGGAACACTACTTTGGCGACCGGCTGGATGAATTGGCTGACAAAAGCAGAGTTGACAGGACGGAATACCATGAAAAAATAAAAAACTGGTACAACGGTTTCCGCTTTCACGAAGATTCGCCAACGGTTTATAACCCTGTGTCATTGGGAATGTTTATTAACGAGGGGGGTAAATTCAATAATTTTTGGTTCTCAACTGGCAGTCCTTCTTTTATTTTCAGGGTATTAAAAAGGCAGAATGTCAATTTTTTAGATACAATATTTCAACCGGTTGATGGATTGACTCTCGATTCGTTTGATGTGACCAATATGCTGGCTGCCCCACTTTTGTTGCAAACAGGTTACTTGACTATCGACAGGGTGATGCAACACATGTTTGGTTTGGCTTATTACCTTCGTTTTCCAAATTTAGAAATCGAAACCGCTTTTGAGAAACATTTGGTAAGCTCACTTTCCGAAAGGGATTTGGGTGTGGTAACATCCGAGATCATGAGGTTGCATATTGCTTTGCACCATGACGATACGAATACCATGCAGAGCATCCTGAAAAGCCATATTGCCGCCATCCCATACACCAACCGGAGCAATATGGAGGAAAATTACCAGAACATTATCTATTCTGTTTTTAGGTTACTCGGTGCTGAAATTCATAATGAAGTACATATCAACAATGGCCGCATCGACACCGTAATTGTGAACCGCAACCATATCTATATTTTCGAATTCAAAATGAACCAACCGTCCAAAGTTGCTATTGCCCAGATTAAAGAAAAAGGATATGCAATACCTTATTTATCAGATGGCAAACCTATTACGCTGATTGGTATCAATTTTTCTAAAAAGAAAAGGAATATTGTGGAGTGGCTGGAAGAGGAAATGGTTTAACTTGCATAAGTACCTTTTTTAAACACATAGGTACTTATGTTTAAATATCAGGCACATAGATTTATTTCCTGAAATTTTCTTTATTTTTAAATGTTTGACAAATATATTGCTATTATATTGATTAATTGTTATATCAGTGATATTATTTGGAAAACCTACCCGAACTATCATTACGAAAAACCCCTCGCCGTTTTCGGCAAAGGGGGTCGAAAAAAACAAAACGCACCTAAACTAAAACACTAACCACTATCTTTCTATTGAACAAACTTTGTGATGCTCCAAAATGATTTCCTTTTCATTTTCGCTCAATCTATTGATCCATTAAACCTTTTCTTTTAATGGGAGGCGTTCCAATTTCTCAATAGGGCAATCTTTTAGTAGGCGAGTCGATAGGTAATAATAAGCAAAACAATATAGATCAATGTCTTCAGTTTAAATATTACAATTTTTATGTTTATTTCTTTATAGCTGCAAAATCCCATTCACTACTCTTGGACCTCTTATTGATTTCCCATTCCATTCTGCTATAGTTCCGGCGGGAATATTTAAAGTCATTTTATTCCCATCAACATCTAAAATAATGTTTCCAAAAGCAGTTGGCACCGAAACGCTGGCCCATTTCAGCAAACCAAGATTTGGTTTCACTGAAAAACGTCTCCATCCGTCTTCAATGGGAGCAATCCAAAAATTTCAGATGGCAAAAAAGCAGCGGGGCCGGCACTCCATGCATGACATAAACTTTTTGCATAAGGGCGGCCATAAAAAGAATATTTTTCTTTGCCTTGCTGATTGGGATTGTATGCTTCCCAAAATGTTGTTGCACCCTGACCAAGCATGCCACCCCAGTAATCTTTTACACGATTGAGCATATATTGAACATCTCCAAGTCGCGCAAGGGCCATATTCTCAAATCCTGCCATATATGGTGTTCCAACTGAACTAATTTCATCGGTAGCGAGCATTTTACGAACCCCTGCAAATTGATCTTTTGTCGCCAATCCGGAGACTATGGCCAAAAAATTAGCATGTCTTGACATCCGATCCGGGAATTCAGGATTTCCCAACCATACTTTTTTGTTGTTGTTCCAGGCTTTCTTTATTAGATTAGTCTTTAGGGTTTTGGAATCATTTTGCCAGCGATCCGCTGTTTGAGTATCGCCTGCACGTTTGGCCAATTGATATCTACATTGTTGAGTCCACCACCACAATATTTGAAGCGAAGTCCATTTTTCCTGATCGACCCAATCGATAAATAACCAATTTTGTCCGAACTCTTTTTGTCCGGGGTTCAGAAAACCGGAATTGTCACACCGGGTTAACAGCAGATTGAGGGTTTCTTTTATTCGTGGCCATTCCTGTTTTAAGTGTGCCGGATCACCGAAATACAACTGATACCGATCCTATGAAATGATCCACCAAAGAGAATAATCGATTGTACCATTGATGTCAGTATTTTTTATTCCTGCCCTTCCCAGAACAGTAAGGCTACGGCGAACAATTTCAGCGTCACCAAACGAATAGGCATTGGCCATCATGCTCATAGCCAGATCACCAGCCCAGGGTAACCGGTCCCGTTTGACACCATCGGTTAAAAACTCATTCATGCACAATCGCAAGGTGTAGGCACTGCTCATCCAAATTCGTGTTAGTAACGAATCTGAACAGGCAAATGCACCTTTGTAACAGGCTGGATAAAATATGGCATTACATTGTATATCATTGGCATTTTTCACATCTACAAACAGGTAGCGGAATGCCAATGGTGATTTAGATTTCCAGATTTCATCTTCTGAGGGCACCATTTCCAACGATTGTTCTAAAACCTTGTTTAAAGTATCAAGTGCTTCAACTTTTGATTCACCAACTGAAATTCTTGGTTTTGTTGAATTCCGGATAGAGATATATCCAAACAACTCACGTCCAAAGTCATACAGTTCACCATCTTTAATTTCAGGTTTAAGGATAACCGTTGAATATTCAAGAAGATGCGGGGGAACATCCGATAATGTTTGTGCAAAATGAAATGCAGGTTGCCAGTTTTCAGTTTCAGCCTTCCATTCCCACTGAGCATTCGAAGTTGAAAAGAGCCCACTAGTAATTAATAATGCGGGTGGCTCGGCTGAGGTTGTGAGTTCAAACCTCAATTCTTTAATTGATCTATTTGAAGGGATTGAAATGGATCTAACCGAATCGTTTCCGTCAAATTGAAAAATCAGGAAATCATTAACATAAACCTTTCCTTTTCCGACAGCCCGGAAACAAAGTGGATTTGTGATCTTTTGTCCGTTTAACCTCAACCGGAACGAAGCTTTGGTATATGCCTGATGAAAATCTCCGGGATAGCCAACTTTTAGTTCAGCGATATCCTTTCTTTCACGAAGTGCCTGCAAACGCCAGGATTCCAGTTCCGCTGGCCCGTAAATCCACGACACAGCATCAACCTTCAGATTGGATTCAGGTGACTGTTTATCCGAATGATATACAGGATCAATGATCGCAAAACCTGATTTCTTATGCGCATTCGACTGTGCCAACAATTGGACTACTACAAACAGTAGCATCAAGACTAATATTAAGCTCCTCATAATTAAAGACATTTTTTTAAAACCATGTTTTTTATATCAATCACGGAACACCAGCCAACCCAAATATGTAGGATTGTCCGTACCAAGCTCCAATCGTGAAGTCGTTGGATGAATCGGTCGCCATGAATTATTTCAAACTTTTAAATCAATACTTAATGGAGCTCACCGGCATGAATAAGACCAGATCATGATCGCAACATGCCTCATATGCCTATGTTTCTATTTCTGCCGAATAAAATATACCAGCCGATTGAGTGGCACTACCATCTTTACAGTTTGCCCCCCTTTGTATTTTGTTCCCAAATCATCAATCCAAGTTCCTTTGGGTAATTTCACCTCTCTTGTTTCGCCTTTGTCGACCATCGGTGCAACCAGATATTCATTGCCCAGCATGTACTGGTCGTTACAGGATTCAAACCCTTGCTGCGGAAAGGAATATTCCATGTGACGAACAATGGGTTCTCCATCTTTAGCAGCTTGGGCTGCCAGTTCAAAAATGTAGTCGCCCATTTTTGAATGAAGTAAAGCGGCTTCGCGACAAATTTCCAAATTTTTCTCATCCAGTACTCTCCATGGACCTACGGAAAACTGCATCATGGGCATCAACGCCTGAATTTGAGTAGAACGGACCATCAATTCCTGATCGAACTTGGTTAAATCTATCTTTTCGAAGACCGACAACAATCCTCCTCCAATCATATCGGGACAAGTGAAAGGATGTCCAATCAAGCCGGCTGAAATCATATCGGGGACAAGCAATTTCATTTCGTCCCACGAAAAACCTTTGTCCTGAAGCCGTTGGGCCAGCGGCTGATTTCCCATTTTCCAGCAAGCCCTGAACTCATTGTAGTCGAATTCAGTGCCTAACTTTGCAAACATCTCCATCTGTTTTGGCCCTGTGGTATTCGTTTCCCCATTCAAATACCTGGATGTACCCTCGGTGTAAAACAGAAAATCTCCCGCATCGAATTTGAATCCAACGACACCATATTTTGTTTGCAGGTTCTTCAATTGACCTCTTAACCAATCAGTTGCTTTTGGATTAGTTAAATCAAGGCATGCGCTATATCCGTTCCACCAATTAATGAGAGCCGGATACTTTGTCCCTTTTTTAAGTACCAGACATCCTTTCCTGACCAATTCTTTGTACTCTTTACCATCGGGACTGATAAATGGAGTAAGCCACAGCATCACTTTAAAACCCTTCGCATGAAGATTGTCCATCATTCCTTTTGGATCGGGGAAAGTATTGGCATCAAACTCGAAGTTGCCATAATCTTTCGACCAGATATCGTCGATCATAAAAACACCAACGGGAAATCCGTTTTTCAATATATTGTCGGCATACTTAAGGATATCCTTTTGATTCTGATTGTTCCCCAGTTCAATCCATGTATTGTATTGTGGTATTTTGAACATCAACGGATTGGGCGTTTTTCCCGAAGCGGGAAAATATTTGTCTTTGGCTGCCACATAAGCATCGCGCAAAGATTTACCGGCCAAAATAGCTTCCGGTTTTTCGGTATCGGAATAAATGATCAAATTCCCCTCTTTTAATTCGAATGCGAAAGGTTCATTGCTCCACACATAGCGTCCCATATTGGATAAAAGAACTGGTGCAGCCTGGTTCCCAAGATTGTCATTCAGATCCTTTTTCGGTGTATTTAATTCAAATGGCTGAAACCGGATGTTTTTCAAAGGGGTATTGCACCAGGCTTTGGCAGTATAAGCTCCATACCACTTCTCACCGGGTAAAAACTTAATTTCGGAGATATACTTTTCGGCAAATAAGCCTGTGGAATAAAAAATCATCAGTACTGCTGTCATTAAATTTCTCATCATTTTTCAATATTACCTTAAATTTTTATAATTTTTTTAACCTCAAAAGATTGACCCTTTTCTATTTTCAGGAAGTAAATCCCCGAGGGAAGGCTTGAAACATTTACAACCGTCTTTTGCAATAATGATCCCTTAAGAACACTCCGACCGGATGAATCTATAATTTCAAAACCTGCCTTACCATTGTTTGCTTCTATTTCAATCATTAATTCATTGGTAACCGGATTTGGATAAACATTGACAATTGGTTTATTCGCATTTGGTAATGAATTTAATGCCGTTGGAGTGCTGTATTTCATTAATATGACCGAACAATAAGGCTGCAAAGTAATAGAACCATCATATACTTTGCTATCTGTAGTGATATACTTTCCGCCCAACGAAATTGTTGTCGGAGCTTTTGTTGCATTATATTCAAATCGAATATCATTCATATCAGTAATGGCAATGGGTGATTTTTTGGAATTTGCATCCTGATGTGAAAATGCTTGCCAGGCTATCAGGCTTTTTTGTATATTTCCTAAGGCAGGTTGAGACAACCTAAATGTGAGATTATCATCCATCGGTCTCGCATAATAATTACTGTCAGCAATCCCAAAAAGTGTCATGTCATCATTGTTTGTGGTATGAAAATACATTAGGTATTGGGAGGACGTTTTTGCAAAAAAGATATTACGTCTTAAAGAGATGCCATGAATATAGTCGGCAATTACACTCGAATTTTGTATATCTATTCCGGTTTTACAATTGAAGATTGTATTATCAGTTACAATATCATTATGCGCTTTATGTAGTTTAATGCCGGAATTTCCACAATTAGCAACAGTATTATTAGTAACAATCACATTTGATGTATACTCATCCAGGTATATTCCTTCGGCCATAGAAATGGTACCCGGAGAACCATTAACATTGCCTATTGCATTTGTGATGATATTGTGGTCAAAAATCCGTGCACTTGGCGTATCATTAACATTTGACGTATAAATGCCAGCTCCGTCATTCAGCACCAGGCAAACTGAATCAATGCGGTTATATGACACTGTAGATCCTGCACCTTTATATCGAATGCTCATACCGTTATAACCGGTTCTTCTAATCGTGTTGTAACTAATAATCCCTCCATTACCCATCATAAAAATGGCATCTAATGCTCTATTTATTGATTGGCCAGGTATTAATGCTATATCTGAAATGCTATTATTTGTTATAGTAGCTAAGGGATTTGGAACATTTATACCATGAGAATTACAATAGCTGATTGTATTGTTATCTGCAATACAGCCAGTTCCATATCCAAGATCAATCCCAACACTTCCAATAAACGAAATATCGCAGTTTTGTACGTTGTTGTAATCATCAGTGCCATTAAAATTTGCTCCAATACTTATTGAACCTTTCAAATTGAGATTGTCAACCGTGATATAATCGGAACTGGTGTTATAAATCAAGTTGTTTAATGTGGCAACTTGTACCATTTTGGTGGTAGGGTCAACTAAACCAAAGTACATATAGAATTTACCGGTTGCTTTATTGTGGTACCATTCCCCATAAGTAGTCAGTGTTCGTAAATCGTTGGTAAAAAAATAGCCAAAACCAGCTGAAGGAGTTTGAGTTGATGCTAAATTTGTATAAGTAAGAACATCTCCTGTGTGATTGGTAACATTACATCTGTCTAATGTCCAATTATTTTTCCTGATAACAATTTGAGCTCCGGTCCAATTTGTAGTGGATCCTAATCCGTTATCAGTTATTGAATTGGCCGTAGCTGCCTCAAAAGTTAAAAAACTTATATCAGGATAACGTCCCATTCCAACTTGTTTCCCATCAATGGTTACCATATTGGTTTGCGCTTCGGATGTAATCACTTTTGAATAAATGCCCCCACCTTCATTTATCCAACCCGTAATGGTAGTAAATCCGGTAATTATTGGCTTTGCTCCTGTACCATAAGCACTAATTGTAATAGGATTTCCACTTGTGCCCGATTTGCAAATTGTAAGAGTACCATAGAAAGTATCCCCTCTATTAAAATAGATTGTACTGCCAGCCGGGAATGTCGAGAATGAAGCATTTACTTTATCAATGGTTCGCCAGGGAGCAGAGGGGGTCAACCCATCGGCAAGATCATTACCTGTCGCGGAGACATAGTAATTGGTCGCAATGACTCTTTCTGTTACGATTGAGAATAAAAGGAGAAAAAAAGCTGCAATTGAAAAATTATACCTCATTCATAATGCTATTAAATTTATGAGAAGACCAGAAACAAAGAAACGCTGACACAATTGTTTATTGCAATTTTATTGTGCCAGCGTTACCGTTATGTCCTAAAGTTCAGTCCTAAGGCAAAGTTTTTGCTAAGACTGTTCCCCGAAGGATAGCACCGTTATAGATTTTGAATGTATAAGAGGTATTTTTAATCAAGCCCCCGATCAGCTTTTTCCCATCTGCTATATCAGGCGCCGACAGCAGTACGATTACATCCGAAACACCTGTCGCAGATCCAACAATTTGAGAGACTTGCTTTAGGTTATTCCATTTCAACAAGACCTGATTTGAGCCAATATCAATTGTTGATGGGTTATAGAAGATGTTTTCAATGCCTGTTATAAACAGAATCTGTTTGTAATCGGAATCCTTTATGGATTTATCTTTACTAATCGCCTTAATACGTGCTGAATAGCGCGTCAAACTCAATAAATCCTCAACTGTATATTCCAGAACACCAGCCAGCGGGATTACCTTTAGATCCTGCACAAAGGCAAAGCTGTCCCTGCTCAATTCCAAAGAGTAGGTAGCCCCTGAAATGGGTACCCAAGAGAATTTTACCACATTCCCGTTGATGTAGGTAGTAAGCCCGACGGGCCTGAACAATTGGTCAGGGGTATCTATTGTTATTGTATCGTTCTTACAGGAAACCAGCAAAAAAACCAGAATACATAGCAAACCAACCGATACAATTATGTTATATTTTAGAATGCGCATAACTTTTGAATTTTTAAAATTATAAATTTTAACTCTTTACTTTCAAGGCAACTGCCACTGATCATTGCTCAACACCCCATTGCTCGAATTGATGATGTCTTTATGGATTGGATACAAATAATTATTCTTAGCCGTTTTGAGACCATTTCCAACCCGGTTATTTATAATTTCAAGTGTGTTAGTCCTGATATAAGCATTACCTACTATCCATGATGACGTTCGGGTATAGCCAGGAATATCAATGTTTGGTAACCGATAATCAGAATTTAATACATCTAATGTTTCACCATCAGAGTTGTATTTTGTGAAGATAGCAGTCGGTACATTCGAATATTTAGGGTCGTTATCAATAATCTTCAACGATTCATCTCTATATTGCTGAATTTTAATTCCCAACAGATTCCAGCGAATCAAGTCATACTTTCGTATCAGTTCGCCTCCGAATTCCCATGCCCTTTCATCAACAATGGCATTAAAGAAGGCATCCTTATTTCCGGAAACTGAACTAACATAGCCTGTAACTTTTGAAGACCACGAATCTTCAGGGAAGGCCCTTTTTCGAATCAACGCCAATGCATCCTGTGCTACGGTGGTTGGACCATTTATTTCATTCTCTGTTTCGGCAAACATCAACACCACATCTGCGTAACGCATGACAGGAAAGTTGACTCCAGTTAGCAATGCTCCGGACATGCCTCCGCCCATTAATGGGCTGATCCAGGATTTACGCCATTTACAGAGATAAAAATTGCCTGGTAATGTAGCATTCAGGACTTGTTTGCTGAGGAAATTTTTGTCTCTATAAGTATAAACTTCAACCGAAACATTCCTTCGTTTATCGTTTGTATCAAATGAATAATAATAATAAGGAGAAGTACCAATAGCAGGATTAGCAAATCCATATTTAGGATCCTGAGGACTGGCACAAAACGGCATCCCGATCGTATAACCGTACCGACCGCTGTACAAGCGTCCAAAAGCAATTTCAAACAGATTTTCCTTGTAGGTCGTATTCTGCCCATACGCGCCAAGGGTTTTAAAGATGGTTGAGTAATCGGGGGTTAACTTGTGTTGACCGTTATCCATTATTTCCTTACACTCCTTGTTGGCAATTTTATAATAGTCAAGCCAATTCTTGCCCCGGCGCGTTTCAAAAGTTTTGTTGCGAACAGAGTATCCCGCATAGGCCAAAGCTATCCTAGCCCTTAACCCCTTAACAAAACCCTTGGTGATCCGTTCAGCCGTCCCAACTTCAGACATCCACGGCACATAATCCACAACTTTGGACAGATCTTTAACAATGTATTCATAAATAGAATCCCTGTCCGTTTTGGGAATGATAAACGCATCACCCGCTTGGGTCGATTTTATCTTAAAAGGGACATCACCCCAATATTGGATCAGATCGTAGTAACACATTGCCCTAAGGGTGACGGCTTCGCCGTAGAGATAACGGGCCTGAGCGGCTTGCGAACCTTCCCAGATGGGACTGACTGGTAAATTATCTATACAAATATTTGCCCTTTCGATGGTTTGATAGTAGTAATTCCATATATTCAATACACGAGTTGAACCATCATCCGCAGTATAGTGAGCCAATGAATTATCGCCTGCATCATTAATCCAGCCTGCAGCTTCAATATCATTGTCGCAACTGGTCCACATATGCATAACTCCATACATCCAGTAGTTAGCAAAATTAGCATAAATGCCATTCACAGCTTTCGAAGCAAAATCGAGATTCGTAAATGAAGTGGTCTCTGTAAAACTTGAATTAGATTGAACTTGCAGATAATCCTTGCATGAGATGGCAGAAATTATCAGCAATGCGATGGCTACAATTATTATATATTTTCTCATAGCTAAATTATTTAAAATGTTAAATTAATACCAACGTTAAAAGTACGGCTTCTTGGATAAGCATTCCAATCTACACCGGGGGTCAACGGGGTATCTCGTCTGGTATCGACCTCAGGATCAAAACCGGTGTATTTTGTCCAAATCCAGAGATTATATCCTGAAACATATAATCTTAACTGATCAATATGCCACGATGCCAGCAGGCTTTTTGGCAGTGAATACCCGATTGTAAGATTGTTTAATCGTAAAAATGAACCGTCTTCAATACCCCAGGAATGCAACTGCGCTACTCCCATCGAGGCGGCCCATATTGTGGCATTTTTATTCAAATCGGCCAATTTGGTAGGATCAGTTACTAACGCACCGGTCGCCTTATCGTTGTAAACAAACCTATCGTCCGAATTCATAATATTCAACAAATTTTTGTAATTCCGTGCTCCATAATAAGTGGTAGCACCAAGTTTAACTGCATTGTAGATATTGTTCCCATATACCCAGTTGAAAAATGAAGAGAAGTCAAACCCCTTGTATTGGGCAGTCAGGTTAAAGCCCCCTGTATGTTTTGGGCTGGCGTTGCCAATGACCACCTTATCGGCATCATTGATCACAAAATCGCCGTTCTGGTCCTTCAGTTTGAGAGATCCCGGTTCAAACCGCATGGCCCCGGTTACTGCCTTACTATTTGGAACATTTGGTTTGATGGTGTAAACGCCATTGGCATACGTGAAATCATCAAATGAATACATTCCATCGGTTACATAGCCATATATCACTCCTAATTCTCCACCTTCTTTAATCAGGTAGTCTCCACTTGGACCATCGGATGACATCCAACCAGATGCCTGAAACCATGTCTTGGTATCACCCAGTTTATCAATATGGTTTCTGTTAAACCCTATGTTAAAAGAGCCGGACAATTTGAAATCCTTTTTTTCAATGATTACCCCGTTCAATACAATCTCAAGTCCCTTATTGGATGTTTGACCAATATTTTGCCATTGTCTGGTATAACCGGTATTAGCAGGAATTGTAGCTTGTATCAGCAGGTCTCTTGTGGTATTCTTATATACTTCCGCTGAACCAGTCAATCTGTTTTTAAACAATCCAAAATCGAGGCCAATATTCCTTGTCACAGTTGTTTCCCATTTAAGTTTTGGATTAGAAAGGATAGCACCAGGAACCAAATATGGCGTAGCAGTCGTCTCATTTCCAGAAGCATACAAATCAGTCGTAGAAATGGAAAAAGTCTTCTGCCAGGCATTGTCCGAAATACGGTTATTTCCTGATTCACCATAACTTGCCCTTAATTTGAGGTCAGTCAGCCATTTTTTTGTGGAATTCATGAATTGCTCGCTCGTGGCACGCCATGCCAATGCGGCAGAGGGGAAATAGCCCCACTGGTTCCCAGGGGCAAATTTACTGGAACCATCAGCGCGGAAAGTAGCGGATGCAAGATATTTTCCTTTGTAATCATAGTTTAGCCGCCCAAAAAACGAGGATACTTTGTTGTCCGGATTATCAGATGAAACAATTGGATCGGGAAGGCCGAGGCTCATCATGCTGATGGCACTGACTGCACTAACATTTTTGGGAAAATATCTGGCGGATGATATTAGTGCCAAAGATTTTGAGTAATTTAGTTCCTGCCCTGCCATGACTGTCAGATTTTGTCCGGGAAGGAAATCCCTTTTACTATAGGTGAAGACATTGGCCACCCTGTAACTTTTCGATTTAAGTTTGCTTATCGCAGCAAGTGGTTGTCCACCGTATATCGAAGCCGTGTAGGTATCAACCCCGAAAAATCGATTGTCCGTGTTATCTCCGAATTGGGTACCGTATTCAAAACGGTAGTTCAGGGTTTTTGAGAACTTAATGGTTGCCGCTCCGTTAAAATTGAAGAGCAGATTCATGACCTTGTGGTAATCGGCATTGATTGTGCTTACCGGGTTATAAATCAAATTGCTGCGGCTCTCAAAATCGAGTGAGTTAACCAATTCTCCATCCACAAAGGCACCCAGACCTTCTACCGGACGAAATTGCAAGGCATTGTTCAAACTGCCATTTGCTGAGGTACCTGCACCATTTAACGAATAATCCGACAATCTGGTGTTAAGGTCTATCGTCAACCAGTCGTTTACCGCATTAGAAGTTTTGATTGTCAGGTTAGTCCTTGCATAATCCGAACCAATCATAATCTCTTTCTCGTCGTTTCGGGTAAGACTAACATTATAATTTGAAGTTTTAGATCCTCCGCTAAACGTGAGGTTGTTCGACATGCTTGTACCGGTCCTGCCAAACACTTCGTCCTGCCAATTGGTGGCTGTCAACTGATTATATAACTTATAATCGCGAAAATCACCAAGGTACTTTTCAATATTATCAATCGATGTACCTGTGCTGGTTTGAACTTCGTACTGCCAGTAAGCATAATCATAAGGACTAAGCACATCAAGCATTTTCGTGATATTTTTCACACCCCAGTAGGCATTGTAACTCACTTTTCCTTTACCATCAGCTCCCCGTTTCGTGGTAATCAGGATGACCCCGTTAGCACCCCTTGCCCCATAGATCGCAGTAGAGGAAGCGTCCTTTAGAATGTCGATTGTTGCAATGTCGGTTGGGGAAATATCATTGATACTAGAAACAGGAAAGCCATCTACAATATACAACGGCGAATTGTCCTGTGTCAAAGAACCACCACCACGGATACGGATCTTGATATCCGCATCTGGCGAACCTTCAGTCTTGGTGACCTGTACCCCTGCCATCCGGCCAACAATTGCTTGTGCGGCAGAGGTTACAGGAATATCCTTTAGAGCAGCTCCGCTTATAGATGATACAGAACCTGTTAAGTCTTGCCTCTTAATTACACCATAACCAATAGCCACCACTTCTTCCAAGGCAATGGTTTCATCTTCCATTACAACATTAATAATGGTCTTGTTTGCAACTGATATTTCCTGCGTTTTCATCCCAATAAACGAAAACACCAAAGTTGCATTTTCCGGAATATTGGCGAGTGAGAAATTACCGTTGTTATCAGAAACTACACCATTGGTAGTCCCTTTTACAACAATCGTAGCTCCGGGAACTGAGGCTCCTGTTCTGTCGGTTACTTTACCGGTAACACTTTTCTCAGGCTGTTGGCTGCTTAGCTTCATAAATCCTACCTGATCAGCTTTGTTGGTCAGCACAATCTGACGGTCAACAACTGTGTAAACCACTTCAGTTTGGCGAAAAAGGTTGTTGAGAATCTCACTAATTTTTTGATTTTTTTCGTCAACATCTACTTTACGGTTAACATCAACCAACTTGCTGTTGTAGAGGAAGAAAAACTCACTATTCGCCTCAATCTGATCTAACACCTGTTTAACCGCAACATCCTTAAGCTGAACGGTTAGTTTGGCTGTTTGGGAATACGCCTCGGAAGCCATCATTTGCATGATCCCCAGAAAGAAGAGAAACGTAGTTAGCTTCATAGTCATCCAAATTTTTCGAAGATGAACATTTTTTTTCCATCCCCGCGTTAAACGGAACAAATTTTGCATACTTTTGAAATGAATTTAGTTATTACTATTTATCCAGGCAATGTTTCGTCGAAAAAAGATTGCCAGTACGTGTCGGGGCAGGTGTAGTCAGCATCTTCCCCGATATTTTTTTAACTTCTTTTTTTCATCAGATATATTTTTTGTTTTGAAAATTCCCCATTCATAAGTTCTTTTCTGTCGGTAATACTATAATCTATCGGAGCAGAAAGTTTCAATAAGTTAAGCACTTGGAACAGATTTTCGTTACGGAATGTTGCTTTGTAAATGTAATTTTTTATTTCAGGATCGTTGATTGTAATCTCGACATTAAACCAGCGGCTCAACCTTTTTACCACATCCTCCATAGAGTCGTCTCTGAAGATCAGATTCCCATCGCGCCATGAAATATACTTATCAACATTAACCTCTTCAGCAAAGATTTTTTGTTTCTCCTTTTGATAAACAGCCCTCTGTCCGGGATGCATTTTGCTATATTCTCTATTTATTTGCCCGTTTTCTGAGGTTAGTGCCACTTCACCCGTAACTAATACAACCTCTGACTGAGCATCATTATCGAAACTAATAACATTAAACGATGTCCCCAAAACTTCAACTTTCAATTCGCCTGCATTAACACGGAAAGGTTGTTTTTCATTTTTTGTCACCTCGAAAAAGCCTTCTCCCTTTAACTTCACCTCTCTTTTATCTTCGGTAAAGAGCATAGGGAATTGAAGTTCTGAATTAGAGTTAAGCCAGACTTTTGTTCCGTCAGCAAGTGTAAACTGTGTTACCATGCCCTGTCGGGAAGAGACCGTTTGCATAACCGCCTGATGCTCTGTAATACTCTTTTTCTGATTTTGAATAGTCACGTAACCGGAATATACCATTAACGGTAGCATCAATATGGCAGCAACGCGCTGAATAGAAATCCACCATTTTGCAGGCGAGGATTGTGTTATTTTAGTATTTACCTTTTTTAAAGCTTCAAAAGAATTAAACTGCTCCATCTCATGCAGCAAGGTAATTGCATCCCATGCCTTCAAACTTTCGCGGTAAAAGCCTTCGTTTTCGGGTGTTTCTTTCCTCCAATCATCTATTATTACCCGTTCTTTATCAGACAATTCGCCCGAAAAATACCCAGGTAATAACTCATCTATTTTACCAAAACTATCCACCATCATATAAACTTAAACTTATTGAAAACAGAAACACTTTATGACTCTTTTCAGAACTAAGACGACTAAAGTCAATGTCACACATATTACAAAAGTGAATTTTTTTATTCCGCCTTGAATTTTTTTGGGAAGAGAGGCTAACTTCATTGTTAAAACCATTTTGAAAGGTTCTCCACCTTCTCCCTTATGCTTAACCAATCAACCATGCAACTAACCACAGAGGAAGAAACTCAACAAGTTCTTTCCTGAGAATTTTCAAGGCATTGCTGATTTGTAATTCCACTGTTCTTTTGGAAATTTCAAGCTCGTCTGAAATCTGTTGATTTGACAATCCATTTAGGCGGCTTAATTCAAATATTTCGCGACAACGAGGCTGCAATTTTTCAAGACTTTTTTCAATGGTGTGTCGTAGTTCGGATTCTGCAAAATAATGATCAGAAGAATTGTCTTCATTATCTGCAGCGAATAGAAGAAAAGCGTTGTATTTCTGAGTAACTTTCTGGTGTTTTTGAAAGTCGAGACACCGATTTTTGACTGATGAAAA
>CAILKW010000744.1 GCA_903834845.1 uncultured Bacteroidia bacterium
ATGGGAAATAACAGAAAAGACGAAGTGTATGGAATGTTAGGAAAGAGTGAATCATTATTTGTCGTCCCCGGTAAATCCCTGCCAGGCTCTCTGGTTTTTGAATCCTTAGCTCCATTTCCTGGTTACTACGATCAACAGGATGGCGATTCAAAACCGATGTACTTATACGTTGCGCTCGATAAGGAGTATAGTGTTTTCGACATTGAACGTGCAAAACAGTCAGCAAAAAAAGCTTATGACTGGAATTTTGAGGCAGCAAAAGGAAAAATCGACTTGTACGACAAACATTTTGATGTGGTTCGCTTGCGTCATCTTGACAGTTTTGATCAGCTTATCCCAATTCAAAATGAATTTGTCAAAGCAGGTATAGGTCTAAAAATGAATTCATTGACCTATGTAAATAATGAAAAAGGGTTTATTCAATTGCTAAAGCTATTCTATATCAGGAAGCTGGATAAAGGTATATATATTGATACTACGGAAGATTATCACGCTTATCTTGTTCTTCCGCACAGGTTGACAAAACAAGATTTTGATGAAATAACTCTCAAGGTAAAATACAATTGGGAATCAACCGGTTTTGATGCAGCAGCCGGATGCTTTTTTATTCGAGGAGAATTGAAAGAGATGGTTAGAATCTACTCAAAGAATCTCACTAATGAATATTTGAACGAGCTTCGCAAACTCTATCTAATGAAAATGATGAGGTAAATACTCACTTAAAAACAAAAGGTTGCTTTATTGCAACCTTTTATTTTTAAGTGTATTAACCCTTTTGGGAGTTAACAACAAGCTGATTAAATAATACTAATTGCTCTTTCATTGCAACTATTTTGTCGGCTGGTTCTGTACGGGCTTCCAAAAGAATCCACCCTTTATAATTAATTCTAGTGAAAAGATCGAAAAGTTGTTGGTAAGGATAGTTACCAAAATTAAATTCACGAACGTGCACAGTATCACCAAACCATTTTTTGACACTGTTGAAATTTCCTTCAAGACCTGGTGGCAAAAGATCCTGATCATTGCAGTTCCAACACATTTTAACATTTTTCTCTGTTACCTGATCGAAAATAGCTTTCATATTAGGCAATTCCTGAGTCTTATTTCCATGAACTTCAACCCTTACTAATTGGTCGTAATCCTGGGCAAATTTTCCTACTTCATTTAGTGAAGCGGCAATCTGCGAAATCGTTTTTTCCTTTTCGACACCAACAGGTAAGTCATTCGGCTTCACCTTTATACCCGTCGCACCAATATCCTTGCAAAGCTTAATGTATTCTTTAGTTTGCTCAATATTGTTTCGAAGCTTTGCTTTATCGGGACTATGATACTCAAAATTAGCACCGTATCCAACACAGATGACCGGACTATCAGAAAACATTTTTTTGACTTCAGCACGCTGAACCGCACTCAATTTAGTCTCAACACCATGAGCATGCTCCGTACGAAGTTCCACTGCAAACACACCTGCTTTCACACAATTTGCAATCAAAGTGGGCAAATCCCAGTCCTTCGCCCACTGATAGGTTACGAGTCCAAGCTTCATTCCCGATTTATTAGGTTTTGCAAAAGCCGACAATGGGCTGATTGATGCAAGTCCGAGAGTCGCAATTGCGCTTTTCTGAATAAAAATGCGTCTTGATAAATTTTGCTCCATGATTAACGATTTTAACGATATTGTTTGAAAGGGTGAAGATAGAAATTTTCAAAATTAAATCGAAAAAAACGTCAAAATTTATTCCGTAACTTTAAATTGTTAATTATTAAGGTATAACATAAACAGAATGCCACATTTTAAGAACTGGAGCCAATTGTTTTCGATCAGTACGTTGTTTTTCTGGTGTAAAATGACCATACAAAAAGTTAAATGGCCATATTTTCACAAAAGTTTGTTTATTTTGCACTGTAAAACAATTACATTAGATTTCTCTTACAGATAAAAATATGAATATTCTCATTATCGGCTCGGGAGGAAGGGAACATGCCTTTGCTTGGAAAGTCAGTCAAAGTCCCAAAATTGATCATATCTTTATTGCCCCAGGTAATGCGGGCACCTCTGAATATGGAACAAACCTCAATATTGAAGTTACAGATTTTCAAAAAATCCGCAGGGCTGTGCTGAATGAAAATATTGATATGGTAGTTGTTGGCCCAGAAGTACCTCTTGTTGAGGGAATTCATGATTTTTTCCTTGCTGATGAGCAGCTAAAAACAATTCCTGTAATTGGCCCAAAAAGCTGCGGAGCCAGACTTGAGGGAAGCAAAAATTTCGCGAAAGAGTTTATGCTCCGTCATCAAATCCCAACTGCAGCATACTTTTCGGTAACAAAATGCAATTTAGAACAAGGAATTGTTTTTCTGCGTAGCTTAAAACCACCTTATGTACTTAAAGCTGATGGTCTTGCTGCAGGAAAAGGTGTGCTTATTATTAAGGATATAAATGAGGCAGAACAATCTTTGTACGAAATGTTGGAAGGATTGTTTGGGCAAGCAAGCGAAACTGTTGTAATAGAAGAATTTCTGACAGGTATTGAATGTTCAGTATTTGCCATAACCGATGGAAAGAATTACAAAATTTTACCCGTTGCAAAGGACTATAAAAGAATCGGAGAAGGAGATACAGGACTAAACACAGGAGGAATGGGTGCAATATCACCAGTTCCATTTGCAGACGATGTGTTTATGAAAAAGGTTGAGGAGCGAATTATATTACGAACAATTAATGGTTTACAGATTGATAATATCGAATACAAAGGGTTTATTTTTTTCGGATTGATAAATGTTAACTCTGAACCATACCTAATTGAGTACAATGTTCGTATGGGAGACCCTGAAACGGAAGCAGTAATACTAAGATTAAAATCTGACCTTGTTGATTTATTTGAAGGTGTAGCAAAGGGTGATTTAGCAGATCGTCAGATTGTTATTGATACCGATTCCGCCGTGACGGTAATGCTCGTAGCTGGAGGTTACCCCGGAATATACGAAAAAGGAGATATAATTTCAGACCTGGATAAAACTACTGGTAGTATTCTTTTTCACTCCGGAACGAAAATTTCAGGAAACGATATTGTGACAAACGGAGGAAGGGTTCTTGCGGTTAGTTCAAAGGGTAAAGATTTTCGGGAGGCTCTTAAATTATCGTACCTGAACGCATCCAAAATTCAGTTTAAGAATATGTATTATCGTAAAGATTTGGGATTTGATCTTTAAACTTAGACTATATGCTATTGCGCATTCTAAAAAGTAATAACCTTTTCAGTACATTATTGATTCCTTCAATTGGAATACTTTTCTGGATGCATAGTTTTCAGACTTCTCTCCTATTTGACATCCAATCAGCAAACGGAGCTATGCCCCTTTACAATCTGGCATATAGCCTATTGAAAGAACAGGCATTTTGGCAGGTTTTTGTCGGCTTTAGTCTGGTAATAATAAATTCATATTTTGTTGCGATATTGGGTTCATCGTTTCTTTTCCCTAGAAAACGATCTTACCTCCCCGGTATTCTTTATCTGATAACTGTCTCATCAATTCAGTCATTACATTCATTCATACCTATACATTTCGCAACGTTATTTGTCTTAATATCAATATATTTTATTCTTGATACCTACCACAGACCTGTCGAGATTTCTTACACTTTCAACGCCTCATTTTTTATGGCATTAGCCTCACTATTCTACCTTCCAACTTTAATTCTATTCCCTTTGGTTTGGATTTCAACTTTCATATTGCAAAAAGACGATAACTGGAGGTTACAGATTATGCCTATTTTAGGATTTAGTATGCCTTGGCTTTTTATTTGGACCTATTCCTTTTTAAATAATTCCACTTCGAATCTGTTAACAAATATTGTCAATATGCTATGGGACAATCATAACGCATATCTTTTAGATACCTATTTTTTGTTCCTTACTGTGGTGGTCACTATTGTTACAATACTTGGAAGCTTATCTGTGATTTCAGTTTATTACCGAATGAAAGTAAGTTCAAGAAAATACTTTGTAATTTTTTTCTGGATGCTTGGTTTGGTTATTACTCCTGCTATTTGCTTGATTACAATAGGAATAGAAATAGTTGCCTTTTCAACAATCCCTGTTGCATATTTTTTCTCGCATTTTCTGCTTTCTGACCAAAAAACAATCTGGAAAGACTTATTCACTTGGTTTTATCTTGGAACAATGGTTTTTGCACTGTATTTTTATTAGTCTAATTTTGAACCAAAATTCTTAAAAATGGCTTTAAGTTGGAATGAAATAAAAGAACGTGCCGTAACATTTTCAAAAGAATGGTCTGATGCCTGCAACGAAGAAGCAGACTCAAAACCATTTCTTGTCGAATTTTTCAATGTTTTCGGTATTTCGCAACGGAGAGTGGCCAATTTCGAGCACAAAGTAAAAAAGCTTGGAGACCACGATGGATTCATTGATCTTCTCTGGAAAGGTATCATAGTCATCGAAATGAAGAGTCGTGGCAAGAACCTTGACAAGGCTTTTCAACAGGCAAAAGATTATTTGCATGGTCTGAAACAAGAAGAACTACCCAGATACATCCTTGTTTCTGATTTTGAAAACTTCAGGCTTTACGATCTTGAGGAGGATACCCAAACTACTTTTCAGCTTAAAGACTTTGTAAGTCATGTTCGCCTGTTTGGATTTATTGCCGGTTATCAAAAAAGGATTTATAAAGCTGAAGATCCTGTAAACATAGAGGCTGCACAACTTATGGGTAAATTGCACGATGCCCTGAAAGATGCAGGTTACACAGGTCATGAATTGGAAAAATACCTTGTTCGATTACTTTTTTGCCTTTTTGCAGAGGATACCACTATTTTCGAGCTTCGGATTTTTCAGGAATATATCGAAAATAAAACCAACGAAGACGGTACCGACCTCGGTATGCACCTCGCACAGC
>CAILKW010000745.1 GCA_903834845.1 uncultured Bacteroidia bacterium
AACCTTTCCATCCATTTGCCATTTTTAATGTTGTTTCAAAATTTATTCTTACAATAGCAAAGGAAAGAATAAAAAACTGAATTACAAGATTTTTTATGAAAAAAAGGCGGATTGTTGAAAAATATTTTGTGGCGGAATTTTGGTGGTTTATGTGTTGGCTGCAAATAATGAAAAGAACCAGGGAAAGGTTGGTTGGTTTTTGAGAATAGGTAGTAAACTTACTGGTTTAATACTTTTCAAATATGTTTTTTTTGCGTGATATTTTAAATTGCGATTTAGGGTTGGTGGTAACGAACTTGTGCAGTGGTTTAAGGGATTGCAGGCTTCGTGCCTGTCAAGCTACGCAAAAATTATTGTGGGGAAGCATGCTCGAATACCACGGAAACCCATATTTAACACTACACTTTGTTAGCAAATGGCGATTGTTGTTACAATAAATTTTTCATTTCACTTTTTAACTGATAAATAATATTGCTATATTTTAATGTTCTAAAAAGATTGTCCTTAATCTCTAGTTTTGAAAAATTCAAAGACTTTAAAATACAACTTATTAAAATTATTAAAGACTTTTGATAATAGTCAAAGGATTTCTCAATTTCAATGTCCATACTCTCGCCATGAGAAATCTTATTGCGATTATGTTTAATGATCTCTATAAAACCTTTTCTTTGTCTACTATTTTTAAATATTTCCAAACTAATCAAGTCTATCTTATTGTCCAATAAATCTTTCAACTTTTCTTTTAATGTTATATGACAATTTAATTTTAATAATAGCCATTCTTGGTCTTCCTTCTCAGGTATTGATTTTATAATTTTTCGTGCTTTATTTTCTAATCCTCCCTCACTGCTTCTTATTTTATCTGTTTCTGTAATTGTATAATAATTTTCAATAGCTTGAATTAGGTTTACAAATCTATTATTGTACATTACTTCAGTTAAAAGTGCATCTGTATTTTGGAACCACTCAAATGTGTCCAAGAAAATGTTATAAACGGATGAAAATTTTTCATAAACGTTAAACAAACGAATAATTATTTCTTTAAGTTTTTTATTTTCTATACTTCCACCATAAAAAAGCATATTTCCTTGATGTATATAATCTGATTTAATCTGTTTTCGTTTGTGTATTTTACTAAAATTTGTTATTGAAATAAATACATAATTATAGTCCTCTTCATCTAAATATTTACTTAAAAGCCGTTCGTCAAATGATTGTAATTCATCTTTATGAGAAATACATGAGATAAAATCGATGTACATCAATTTTCCTGTCGAGAGCTTAATTAATTTCATAAAGATTTGAGCATTTTCAATAAAGTCATTTAGACTTCCGGGTATTTTGCTTTGAAAGTGAATTAAATGATTTACTTTTTGAGATAATTCTGTAGTATCTCCAAGGTTTAATTCATCATATCTACGCTCAATAGAAATCGTAAGTTTCTCATTTACTATCATCTCATCATTCAACTCATCCAAAGCAAATGACCGTTTCATCCAATCAGTAGAATTTTGCGATGAAGCTGTGCCAAAATAAATTCTATTAGTATCATACCACGAACTAAAATATGGAAAACTACAAGTTAATTGTGTTATTTTGAGATTATCTGAATTATAAAATACACCACCAAAAAATGAAATGCTTGCTATATAAACTATTTCAAAAAGATTTTCTCCAACATGATTTAGACTTTGCCATTTACAATCGTTTAGCGTAATTTTTGAATCAAATTCACAGTTTCCGCAGATAGTTTTATAAATATTCTTTGGTTTACCATTTTTTAAAGTCAAACCTTCAAAATCAACTTTTGAATACAAATGGAGTTTTTGATTATATTCATGATGATCAACAATTAGTACGCCTGATAATTTTAAACCAGTTTCCGCTATGAACCATTCGCCGGAATATTTTTTTAAATTTTTACTATTAGACATATATAATTCAAAAATTGTGAATAAAAAAATGATACAAATTATTAGAATGCTAACCTATTACGCTTGTTGCTAACTAATATATATTTATTTGGAATAAACATACACTATACATGCCAAATCAGGCGTATATATGCAGTATTTCTCTTGTATATTTCTCCATAGAAATCTGAGAACTCCGATCTTTTTTGTAAACTTTCCATCATGTTGCCAATTTTTAATGTTGTTTCAAAATTTATTCTTACAATAGCAAAGTAAACACTAAAAAACAGAATGACAAACTTTTTCATAAAAGAATATGTGGATTGGGTAAAAAATATCTGATGGTAAACTTTTAGGTTAATATGTTGGCAACGATAAATGAAAAGTACCGGTGGAAAGGTTTTCGATTTTGGAGAATAGGTAGCAGACTAAAAGCTTATTTTTGTCTCCGGGTTATTTGGTTGGTACGCCACAAGGTTTGTGATCGAATTTTCTGGCTGGCACTTATGCTGATGGTTCATAATTGCACTTAAGTCAATGGACGTTCTTCGCGCGCACCTGTGAATATTTTCAACAAAAATTGGCGGTGATTAATTTGTAAACAATATGTAATGTGCAGCAAACTAACAGAAGAGCTAAAAGTATGGCGGCTTTTTTTCCTTTATAAACCAATGTATTTTGCTTATAAATATGTGGTTGGGTAATAGGTAACAGTAGCCGGCATGATACGCTTGGGATTGCGAGGCGCGTCTGTGTCTAAATGGAGGAAACATGACACGAAATTAAATCCAACCACCAAAAGCCCAATGTTTTATGAACGGTTGTAAGCTGCCAGCATTATTCTTCTATTGTTAGGTTCTCCATCGCAAAATCTCTAAATTCTTGAGCAATACTTATTGCTTCCTCAAGCTCAGCCTTAGTCATTTGTTCTATTCTCTTTGGATAACGTATTTGAACACTAAATCCATTTAACAAAACAGCTTTTTTATATGTAGCTTCTGCAACTGCAATATCCTCGGGTAATAACTCAAGAAGATATATCAAGTCATGTGAACGTTCAAATTCTATCTCGCTATGAACTAAAATCGCTTTAATATACTTTTCCGTAGCTTGCT
>CAILKW010000746.1 GCA_903834845.1 uncultured Bacteroidia bacterium
TAACCATTATTCACTTTCATCATAAACCTGAAAAAGGAAGTCATTGAAAGGAAAACGTTTTATATGAACGCTTTTCACCTCTTCGTACAAAACCTTTTTGAACTCATCAATATTGGTTTTCTGCTTCGCTGAGATAAAGAGTGAGATGTTTTCATGCTTTCCGATCCACGACAGTTTCCAATCTTCGAGACTCATATTGTCCTTGGTTGATGGCAAAAGATCGTCTTCTTCCTTTTCGATATAAGTGAAGGCATCAATTTTATTAAAAAGATAAATCATAGGTTTATCAGCAGCACCTATTTCTTCAAGAGTTTTATTAACGACCTCAACCTGTGATTCGAATCCCTGATGCGAAATATCCACAACATGAATCAGAATATCTGCTTCGCGAGTTTCGTCAAGAGTTGATTTAAATGATTCAACCAGATGATGCGGCAATTTACGAATAAAGCCTACCGTGTCGGTCAACAAGAATGGTAAATTTCCGATAACTACCTTACGTACAGTAGTATCAAGTGTGGCAAACAATTTGTTTTCAGCAAACACATCCGACTTGCTAATCAAATTCATAATAGTAGATTTCCCAACATTAGTATATCCGACCAATGCCACCCTCACCATTTTACCTCGGTTACGGCGTTGAACTGTCATTTGACTATCTATCTTCTCGAGTTGCGCTTTCAAAAATGATATTCGATCAAGAATAATTCTTTTGTCTGTCTCGATCTGCGACTCACCGGGACCGCGTGTACCAATACCACCTTGTTGACGTTCAAGGTGACTCCACAACCGGGTTAATCTAGGGAGCATATACTGACACTGAGCCAATTCCACCTGTGTTTTGGAATGTGCGGTCTGCGCTCTCTTGGCAAAGATGTCGAGGATAAGGTTTGTTCTGTCGAGTATTTTACAGTTTAATGCCGGTTCAATATTCCTGATTTGAGTAGCCGACAGTTCATCATCAAAAATAACTGCGTCAATATCATGAACTTTTACAAAATCGGCTATTTCCTGCAGCTTACCGGAACCTATATAAGTTCCGGGATGCGGACTGTCTAATCGCTGACTGAAACGCTCCCAAACCTCTGCACCCGATGTATCAACAAGGAATTCAAGCTCATCGAGGTATTCTTTTACCTGTTTATCGTCTTGCCGGGCAGTAACAATTCCGACAATAACAACTTTTTCTTTCTGTACTGATGTATCAAATAATTTCGCCATGCTGCAAAAGTATAACAATTAAACAAAAAATCCCGACCCATAAACTAACGGATCGGGATAATATTTATTAACAAGACCATGTCCTAATTAAGCTGAAAACTAATTGGAACAGTGTATGAAACACGAACTGTTTTGCCGCGTTGCATACCAGGTTTCCATTTTGGAAGCGACATTACAACGCGAAGTGCCTCTTTATCAATAGAAGGATCTACTCCACGAAAAATTTTAGCGTTCGATATGCTACCATCCCTGTCAACTACAAAATTTATAAATACTTTGCCCTGAATACCATTTTCCTGAGCAATGGTGGGATATTTTATAGCAGTATTTATGTATCTGCGTAAGGCCATTTCACCTCCGGGAAATTCGGGCATATTTTCAACCACTACGAAAATTTCTTCCTCAACAGCTTCCTTTTCTTCGGTTACAATCTGTGCAACCTCAACCTTTGTCTCTATAGTAGCCTCTGAATCCATAATTTCAAGATTTTCATTAATCTTCGTATCATCAGTAACTATATTTAGAATTTCGACAGCTGCCGGAGGCGGTGGAGGTGGCGGTGGTTTTATTTCTTCCTGACGTGTAATAGGAATCATTTCCTCATTAATTTCAGAGGCAGCTACCTGACCCAATGAATCAGCTTTTGTAACTTTCACTGTATAGTTGAAAGCATATAGCACTACAACAAGGGAAATGAACATACCAATCTGAAGGAATAATCCCCTTTTGTTTTCCAGATCTGCTTTTTTCGATTTCTTCAGTTCCATAACATAAGGTATTTTCGAATTGTTTTTACAATCATTTTAGTGGCCATAAAGATAGGTAATAATCTTTTATAATAAACGTACCTGATTTTTTTGTTGATTCAATAAAAATTGTATTTTTGCAGCGGTGAAAGGGGGATTAGCTCAGTTGGCTAGAGCGTTTGACTGGCAGTCAAAAGGTCATCGGTTCGATTCCGATATTCTCCACTGAAATTCAAAGAGTTACAAATGTAAAATTTTGTGGCTCTTTTTTTTGCACAACATTTTCCCTACAAATGTAATCCTAAAAGAATCAATAGTTTTGAGATAAAACAATAATTGATTGTTCAAAATCGATTGTTGCTTTTTGGGAGTAGAGAAAGTCACATCCTATTAACCCGACTATTTTTTTATCAGAGAATTTTGCATATTCATCATTAATGTGGTTAAAATCAACTAATGCAACATTAAGCGGACCGAAGTTGAATCCTCCCAATATTAATTCTGGAATTGTCCCTGAGTTAGTCTCGACCACATCCTTGCCTAAACCGGTAGCCATAACAGTACTGTCGTCACCAGCAACATAATAACCGGTTAACGATTGATCAAAAACGCTTTTAGAGGCACCGGTATCAATTACCCAACAATGCATTTCGAGTCCCGGAAATTCAGCCTTTAACAATGGATGGTATGTTTTTGACTCAAGCTCAATAATCTCAAATATGATTTCCTGTTTCATTTATTGCCTGCAATAAAAAAGAGGCACAAGGCCTCTTTTCCTGAATTTTAAAATCGAGAATTATTTATTATTCAAATCATCCAAAACATTCATCACCTCGCGCACATGGCCCTCGCTCGATTTCATCATTGCCATTTCCTCTTCGTTCAATTGAAGTTCGATGATTTTTTCGACTCCATTTTTTCCTAAAACAACTGGAACACCCAGATAGCAATTGTCTATTCCATATTCACCCTGAAGTTGAATGCAAACAGGGAATACACGTCGCTGATCTTTTACAATAGATTCAACCATCTGAGCAGCAGCAGCTCCTGGAGCATACCACGCAGAAGTACCCATTAATTTAACCAATTCACCGCCACCAGCTTTTGTACGCTCAACAATAGCATTAAGAACTTCGGCATCGAGTAATTCAGTTACAGGAATTCCACCTACTGTTGTATAGCGGGTTAAAGGAACCATTGTATCGCCGTGACCGCCTAACAACATTCCCTGAATCTCTTTCTGCGAAATATTTAAAGCTTCGGATAGGAAAGCACGGTAACGGGCTGTATCAAGAATACCAGCCATACCTATTAATTTGGTACGTGGCAACTTAGAAGTAATATGCGCCTGATAAGTCATTACATCCAAAGGATTGGAAACAACAATAATAATTGCATCAGGTGAATACTTTACTACATTTTCGGTAACTGATTTAACAATACCTGCATTTATGCCGATCAAATCATCCCTGCTCATCCCAGGCTTACGCGGTAATCCAGAGGTTATAACCACAACATCAGAACCAGCTGTGCGCGAATAATCATTCGTAACCCCTATTGTCCGTGTATCATAACCATTAATAGGAGCTTTCTGCCAGATGTCAAGTGCTTTGCCCTCGGCAATACCATCCTTTATATCCAATAAAATCACCTCATTCACCACTTCGCGACTTGCCAATACATCAGCACATGTTGCGCCTACATTTCCTGCCCCAATGACTGTAACTTTCATAAAAAATTGAATTATATTTTTAGACTACAAAAAATACTAATGCACAATAATGCGATAAACATTTAAAATACTTTGCAAAAATAAAAAAAAAGAACTAACACACTTAACAAATACTTAATATTTTTAATCCACACTTAAATACCTGCAATTTCACGAATGTCAGCAATAATTCTTTCAGCTAACAAATTAGCTCTTTCAATTGTTTTACTTTCAGAATATATCCTTATAATAGGTTCAGTATTCGACTTCCGCAGATGAACCCACTCTTTGTCAAAATCAATCCTTACTCCATCAATATCATTGACCTTCTCGTTTCGGTATTTATCCTTAATTTTCAACAAAATATCATCAACATCAATACCTGATGTCAGCTCAATTTTATTTTTCGAAATAAAATAAAAGGGGTACATTGCACGGAGTTCAGAACATTTAAGTCCTGAATTGGCAAGATGCGAGAGGAAAAGACCTATCCCAACCATCGAATCGCGTCCGTAATGACTTGTTGGATAGATTACTCCTCCATTCCCTTCACCTCCGATAACGGCATTAGTTGCTTTCATCATAGTAGTTACATTAACCTCCCCAACCGCAGATGGCGTATAAATTCCACCATGTAAATCAGTAATATCGCGTAGTGCTCGTGATGATGAAAGATTTGATACCGTGTTTCCCTTGGTGTGCGACAACACATAATCTGCAACTGCAACGAGCGTATATTCTTCATTAAACATTGTCCCATCTTCGTTGATAATAGCCAACCTGTCAACATCAGGATCTACAACAAAACAAACATCAACCTTTGTATCTCGTACAATATCCGCTGTTACAATAAGGTTTTCGGGAACCGGCTCTGGATTATGGGCAAAATTACCATCAGCAACACAGTTAATTTCAATAACTTCTGCAACTCCCAATGCTTTTAGAAGTTTAGGAACAATTGTACCGCCAACCGAATTGACTGCATCAACAGCCACCCGAAATTTCGCATTTTTAATCATTTCAACATTCACCAGGCCCAACTCAAGAACATGCTGAATATGGAATTCTGTATAGTCTTTTACAGATTCGTGTCCCAAGTCATCAACTTCAGCAAAAATAAAACTTTCATTATCAGCTATCTGAAGCACCTTTTTGCCCTCCTTGTCATTCAAAAACTCGCCGTTTTGGTTTAACAATTTTAGTGCATTCCATTGTTTTGGGTTATGACTTGCAGTTAGAATAATACCACCATCAGCTTTTTCGGCCACAACAGCCAGTTCAGTCGTTGGAGTCGAAGCAAGTCCGATATTTATAACATCAGCCCCCATCCCAATTAAAGTGCCTGTTACTAAAGAATTAACCATTTCACCTGATAGCCTCGCATCTCGTCCAACCACGATTTTCAGTTTTTGCCTGTCATTTTTACCCTCTTTTACCCATGTGAGGTAAGCAGCAGTAAATTTCACAAGATCCAAAGGACTCAGTCCTTCACCTGATTTGCCACCAATTGTTCCCCTAATTCCCGAAATTGATTTTATAAGTGCCATAACTTCGTTTTAATTATCATTTTCAACCCGCAAAGATGTTAAAAACGGGTTAATTATTCAAAGGATTATTGTACTAAAGAAAACAATTTAGTTCTTTTTATAGTTTTTTTTCCGACATTTGCACCCGAATTATAAATAAGTCAGAGAATTAAGAAATGATCATTAAAAGAGAAAGAGGACAGGAACGTCAGGAAAAACGTACCGTCGGAAAACGTGAACCTGGAACCAGACCCAGGATTAAAAAAGAGGAGACAACGCTTGGAGATCAAGGCAGAAAACCTTTTTCAAGACGAAACGATTCGAAAGATTTGCCATCAGGTAAAAGAGTTGGAAAAACAAAAGTTTTAAAAACAGCATCTGGTACCAAGCCAAAAACTACTGGAAGCGGGCGATTATTAAAAGAGAGAACATCAGATGTTTTCAGGAGAAATGTTATTGAAAAACGCCCGGAGCGGAAATTTGAAGGTGCTGATTCAGATCAGTATCTGAATAAAACTGGAAAAGTATTGCGTGGTAAATTTGGTAAACAAAACCTAAACGATGAATTTAAATCAACTCACAGACCATTAAAATCAGGTCAGACAAAAAAGGAACCAGGCTCAATGCGTTTAAATCGCTATATTGCAAATGCAGGACTGTGTTCACGCCGCGAAGCAGATACTTTTATCGCAACAGGCTGTGTAACAGTTAACGGTAAAATCGTTTCTGAAATGGGGCATCAGGTTCTGTATGGTGATTCAGTAAGTTTTAATGGAAAAATCATATCCGCAGAGAAAAAGGTATATGTCTTATTAAATAAACCGAAGGGATATGTAACGACACTTGAGGATCCACATGCAGACAAAACAGTTATGGAACTTATTGCAAATGCTTGTTCTGAAAGGATTTATCCGGTTGGTCGTCTGGATAAAAGTACCACCGGCTTATTACTTTTTACTAACGATGGTGACCTTACCAAAAGGTTGACTCACCCTAAATACAACCGGAAAAAGATTTATCATGTATTTTTAGATCAAAAAGTTTCGAAGAATCACCTTCAGGAAATTGTTGATGGCGTTAATTTAGAAGATGGTTTTGTGGCAGCCGATTCCGTAAGCTATGTCAATGAGGATGATAAAAAGCAGGTAGGTATAGAGATACATTCAGGTAAAAACAAAATTGTCCGCCGTATTTTTGAACACCTTGGATATAAAGTAGATAAACTCGACAGAGTATATTTTTGCGGATTGACCAAGAAAGACCTTCCACGCGGAAGGTGGCGTTTTCTTACAGAAGAGGAAGTGAATCTTTTAAAAATGACCTCGAAATAAACCTTGTAATGTTTTATTAATAACTTATACTAACTAATTTGTGAAAGAGGAATTTCTTAGGAATATTACAGTCAATCAGGGTATCATCCACAAAGTTACAAGAATTTATTGTGACAATGTGGATGACCGGAAAGATCTTTTTCAGGAAATTTTGATTCAACTGTGGAAATCATACGGTTCGTTTAAAGAGCAGTCCAAATTTTCGACATGGATGTACAGGGTGGCAATCAATACAGCCATTACAACTTTTAAAAGAGGCTCGCGAAAAACAAACAAAGCGTTATTTGTCAGAGATATACCGTCAATTGCTGATGATGAGTACGATTATGAAATCGAGGAACATCTGAACCTGCTTCATACTGCAATTGGCCAGCTGACAGGAATTGAAAAATCTATCGTTTTGTTGTATCTTGAAGATAAACAGTATGATGAGATCGCTGAAATTACAGGAATCACGCAAAATTATGTCAGGGTAAAAATGAATAGAATAAAGAAAAAATTAGAATCCCTTATTAAAGGAAAAGCATAAATGGAACTGTACGAACTAAAAAAAGCATGGGGAATAGTCTCTGAAAAAAAAGATCAGATCCATAAGGTAAATACTGATGATATCCGGCTTATGCTTCAACGCAAAAGTTCAAGCATACTATCCAAACTGGAACGTAACGTAAAAATTGGTTTCTGGTTATTAGGAATATTTATATTACTCACTATTACCGATCAATATTTTCCCTACGAACGTATATTCCCTAATTACCTGATTAAACATTTTCCCACTCCCCTATTGATAAAAATTATCGGGTTAATTGTCAATTGCACTATCATGCTTACATTTATCTTGTTTGTTTACCGTTTTCAAATTTTGAAAATTCGAAATTTGGCTTCCGAAAATATGCGTGTTGCTTTACAAAAGGTAATCAGGCTTCTTGACACTTTCAAAAAAGAGTTTTACCTCGCTCTGATTCTTTTTTCGTGCGCCGAAGGAGCAGGATTCATAACAGGGGTATGGCTGGGAATACATGCTGTTCCTGGCGGTAAAACGATGAATTTATTTCAATTAATAATGACGATATTCATTATTTTACTGATAATTACAGCTTTAGTTTCTTTGGTTTTCTATCTTTTTCACAAAGGATTCAACTCTTTGTATGGGAAATATCGGCAACAACTTATTGTGACAATGAATGAACTGGATGAAACTGAGGAGTAGCATAATTGTTATCGGAACACTTTTTATTATTAATAGTCCAAATTACACGTATGGAAGACAATTATTGTATGAAAATGATTCATTGTTTAACGAAAAACCCAAATCATTTGCCAAGTCAATTCTAAAAACCACCATAAATAATTTACATAGATACGACCCTTCCTATTACGATAGTTACAGTGCTATTACCTTTAATCGGTTTCTGATTAAAGCCAACCTGTTGACAAAAACTGACACCTTACAAATTGACAATAAAGAAAGTACAATAAATCAAAATAACATAAAACCCATCTTTTCTACCGAGACCCTGACTTTTCAAAAACGATTAAAACCATCATATAATCAATCAGAAATCCTTTCTACAAAGTCTGAAGGGGAAGATAATGGTTCCTTCTCAGAATTTGCCACCTCGTTAAACAATATTTCATTACTACAATCAAAGATCAATATATTTAATAAGAGCTATTTATCACCCTTTTCAAAAACATATTTGCGATATTATAATTACAGTTCTGTTGATTCTATTTTGTCCACAGGATCCAAACTAAGTAAGATTTTCTTTTGGCCAAAGTACCAAAAACAATTCAATGGATTCACAGGTACGGCAATCATTAATCCAAAGAATTCAGCTATTCAAAGCATAAAGGCTACTTCAACTCCAAATTTCCCTCAGAAAGTATTAATTGCTATAAATCAGAATTTCGAACTAATCGAAGAATGCTCTTTACCTTCAGAAAAAAAAATAAATGTTTTTTTAACAAATAAAAATACTAACAACCAAGACAATATCTTTATTTGTGAAAGCACAACCAATATTTACCAGCAACAGATCAATCCTCCGCTTAGTCCCAATGATTTTATTAAGCCATTTTCAAAGCAAATGGTTGATAGTGTTATCATTGCTGATAATCTAAACCGACAAATGAAAATGATCAGGTTGATGGCTGAGGGTAAAGTTTCGATTGGTTACTTCAACCTTGATTATAACAGGATTATCGGCTATAATATTTTTGAAGGGATCAAGTTGGGACTGGGTGGCGAAACCAACCGATTGTTATCTAAACACTTCACTTTTGGAGGATACCTAAGTTACGGATTTGAGGATCGAAGTGTTCGACATGGTGAATGGCTTGATGTTTTTCCTAAATCAGATTCAGATTTTAGGATTCATCTTGGTTATAAAGATATGAATCTTGAATTTGGGAATCCCGAATTTTTAAAAGCTACATCTTTATTAGATCCCGAAAACTATCGTACAATTCTGACCAAAAACATGTTTTCAACAAAGCGATACACCACCGGGTTTGAATTTCGGTTATTAAAGGAGTTGAACCTTTACTTCTTTGGTGATCTTTCAGAAAATAAGTCAAGACAGAACACTCAGTTTTTACTGAATCATCCTTTCGACCCAATAAGCCTTACAAGAACAGGATTACAGCTCAGGTATTCGCCCGGAATAAAACTGCAAATGGAGGAGGGTCGCCTAAATGAGGTTAGTACTCCAAAAGCCGATTATTATATAACAATAATTCGTGGTCTTGCAATATTAGGTGGCGAATATCGTTACACAAAAACGGAGTTTAAAGGAAAATTTGACTGTCTGTATTCAAATATTGGAACAACCGCCATTATGGTTCGCGGTGGTTTTATGACGATAAACGCACCTGTCATTGAACTATTTAATGGTTATGGAAGTTTTGCCGGAACATTCTCTTTGTCAGCACCATACTCATTTGCAACAATGCACCTGAACGAATTTGCTGCATCAAATTACACATCGGCTCACCTTAGGCACGATTTCAGCCCCTGGCTTTTCTCCGGAAATTTCAAAACCAAACCAGCACTTATTTTTGTACAAAACATAGGTTTCGGTTGGTTGAACGATCAGACTATGAAACAATTAAACCTTAATGATTACCGAAAAGGCTTTTATGAATCAGGTTTTGAGGTAAATAATCTTTTACGAATGGGCTATCTAACTTGGGGAGTCGGCATCTATTATCGTTATGGAAAATACAGGTTAAGCCCTGTGCACGAAAATTTTGCCTTTAAATTCGGGTTTGCCTTTAAACTTTAGATGCCTAAATACCAGACATAAAATCTTAAAATATCACCGCTTCTTTCCGGTGAACTCTATTTTCTTCACACCAATATAAGTCCGACCAATTAGCGGATAACAAACTTCACCATAAATAACCAATTCAGTATTTCGATCGAAGGGAACCGAAGGCATAAATTTTGGCTCAATTTCCACTTTTATTTTACCCGTTTTATCCTCATACCAGTAATAATCCTCTCTGATTTGTTCAGTAACAAATCCCTTTACAGTTACCTTTCGTTCAGACCAAGCAATCTTCATGGCACTATTCTTGATTTCGCTTACTGTGATAGAATCGCCTTTTGAGCCTGTTCCAACAAATTGCGCAAAAGAACTACTGACTGAAAAAAAAATGGCAATTAGCAACAATTGGTTTTTCATATTGATTGTATTATATTTATGATTTTTGGTAAAATTATGCAGTTTAAAACAAATAACCACTGACATTTTTCATATAAAAAAAAATATTTGACTCCTGTTCGGTTTATTGTTATGATTGTGACGGAGTGGTAAAATGTAACACTTTGAAGAAATATAACATTTGATCTACTCGGAAAATAATTATGATATACACGATATATTATACATCAGATTATATGCAGTTTAGTTAGAGGCATAAATCAATTTCGAAGCATTTCAGCCGATTGAACAATGGAAATACCTGTAGATGATTCAATTGCCAACTTTAACATGCTTTTAGCAACCTTTTGGGCTTGAATTGCTTTGTAATTATCAGGGATTAAGAAGCTTAGCGATTTCATAAAAAATCCTGACAACCGTTCGGCAAATCTCTTTTCAGGCCTTTCTCCCAACAGCAGTGAAGGACGTAGAATGACTAAATTTTTAAACTCTAATTGTTTAAGTGCTTCCTCTGTCAATCCTTTTATCCGATTATAAAAAACAGGGGAATTTGGATTTGCTCCCATAGAGCTGACCACCAAAAAATTTGATGCTCCGGCGAGCTTACTA
>CAILKW010000747.1 GCA_903834845.1 uncultured Bacteroidia bacterium
CATAAAATTCAATCACAATGAATTATAACTATGTTGAACCCTTGCAGGGTTCCGGTTCATGGGGTGTATCTTTTTTCCATAAGTTTCCATAAGTTTCCACTTATGGCTATTGACGTTTAACTACTTCGTAGTTAGGAAGATCTGATACAACTCATTCCCGACCCTGAAAGGGTCGAACGTGAATAGCCATAGATGGAATCTATGGAAAGAGAAGTAAACCCACGACCTCGCGACCCTGAAAGGGTCAAACGTGAATAAATTAGGGTGAAGCAGAAAGGATGGTTAATATTGGAATACGCCCTAAAATTCAAACACAAAAAATTGTAAATATGTTGAACCCTTTCAGGGTTCTCCGTCGTGGGGGAATCCGTTTTCCATAGATTCCATCTATGGCTATTCACGTTTAACTACTTCGTAGTTATAGTTGGTGTATTTCATTCATTTTCTTTTTTGTTGCGCTGCGATTTAGAGAAAAAGACGAATAAAATTTTGTTGTTGTTTTGCAAAATGTAACTTTGTTGCGTATAAAATATATTGATATGGCAACTTTTGAAATACGTCACCATGAAAATAAGACCGACTACCAATTGTTAATTGATAATAAAGTGGTTTGTACCCTAATGTCGATACCCAAAGGCTCTTTTATGCGTGAAGATGGCAAGGTAGTAGCAGTAAATGCTTTTTGTATGGCTCGTTTCGCCGTAACCCAGGATTTGTACGAAACAGTTACGGGAAAAACCCCTTCTTATTTTAAAGGCAAACAACACCCGGTAGAAAATGTGACGTGGTACGATGCGGTAAGGTTTTGCGGAATACTGAACAACGTATTGAAGGAATACAAACATTCGGAATTGTTGAAAATGAATAACCTGACTGATAAAGAATTGGATACATTCGTGCTTGACCCTTCTTCACCCGGTTTTCGTTTGCCGACCGAGGCAGAATGGGAGTATGCCGCCAAAGGTAACAAAGGAAATTTCGATCCGGCAAATAAAGTTTTCAAGTACTCCGGCAGCGACAACCTCGATCTTGTTGGTTGGTATGATAAAAACAGTGGCCACGAAACAAAACCTGTTGGCTTAAAATTCCCAAACAACTTTGGTTTGTACGATATGAACGGCAATGCTTGGGAGTGGTGCTGGGACTGGTATGCTGATGATTATAAAATATATACTTATAATCCTGTTGGGGCAAGATTTGCTTCCAACCGTGTGTCTCGGGGTGGCTCATGGGACTTCAATTCTGCTTTCTGTAGTTCAGATTACCGGAACTACTTTGGGCCCTATTATTCTAGCAAAGGTCTTGGTTATCGACTGTTATTCGTCCCGTAGTTCACCCTGTGAAATGTGTTGATTACTTTATTTCACAGGGTAAATGTTTGCTTTTAAGGTCTATTTCTTTAAATCATCCGAAGTTTCAACTGTAACAGTAACTTCTTCGTCCTTATTTTGTCCGGTCTGCTTCTTCCTTATTATGGTTATTTTTTCAAGCCCTTTGCCAATATCCTTCTTCTCGTACGATATTATTGACGGATCCTTAGTATCAAAAGCAAAGGCATCGCTACCAAATTGTTTGTGAATCATAACAGGTGTATGAGGAGGCATTGGCGGCGGCGGCGGAATTAAATCATCTCCTTCGGAAGTGCCAAAAGAATAACCACTGCAATCGCCAATAAGACGAACGACTTTTTTCCCGTGTTTTGACATTCCCGAATCACAGTTTTGAAAAAACACATCAAATTTCTTAAGAATAGAATCAACTTTTACTTGTATGGTTTTCTCATTCGCACCATTAAAAGTAGTGTCAATTTTTATCTCCTTCCCATTCTTGTTGACAATAACCTTAACTCTTTGTTCCTTTTTCTGAGGCGAATTATCTGTCCATGGTGTATCTCCGACCGGACCGAGGGTAAATGATGAACCGGCAAACAACAATCCCGCAAAAACCGAGATGGCCATAATTCTGTTTCGTAAACTAAATACTCGTTTCATTTCGATTGTTTTTTTAAGTAACGATTTTTCAATTGTAATTATGTCTCAAAAGTAACCTCTTTGTTAACCTTACTCAGTTAAGGTTCTGCAAAAAAGTGTTAAGGTAAAGTTAAAGTTGAAAAGGGGGTTAAAATATTACCTATTTTTGGCTTATGAATAAACGGATCTTTATAGGTTTAGTGTTGCTGATGGGAATATCACTGCTCGGAATAGTGGCAGTTCAGTTCTATTGGTTCAACAATTCGGTAAAAGTGAGAAATGAGCTTTTCGACCGGTCGGTTAACGATGCCATGAGTAAAGCTGTACGCCGCCTCGAAACGGGTCACGACTTAAAAATAATTCGTAATGTGGCAGGCAATTCTCAAAATTGGGATGAAAAATACCCTTTCCCGCCACCTCCGCCTGTTCCTGATTTGGAAAGTATCAATGTGACAGTTACAAAAGACAGCATTAACGGAAAAATTACTGTGTCAACATCGAGGTCACGAAATGCGGTACAAAACAGCCATTCTGTCAAAACAAAAACTGTTACCGGAAAATCGAACATGGCAATAAAAATAGTTACCTGCGACACGTTAATGGCTTTAGACGATTCAACAATTATGACAGGATTTCCCCAAATAGGGAATAACATGGAGCAAAAAATTGTTCAGCTTGAGAACTTATCGAAGCAAATAGCAATCGAATATAAAGGATGGGAATCGGGTCGTCATATTGATGAGAAACAATTGAAAAAGCTTCTTACAGAGGAACTTATAGACAAAGCTATTCCGATAGATTTTATTTTTGCCGTTCATACTGAAGATAGTATAGCCAAAATTGTAAATAAAACAGCCGATTTGCGAAGATGGTACAGAGTTAACCTGTTTCCAAACGATGTTTTCCGAAAAAACCTTGAGCTGGCAGTATTCTTTCCCGAAAGGGAAAATTTTATCGGTCGCAAAACCTTTTCATTGCTCGGACTGTCGGCTGTTTTTACTTTGATCATTTTTGTCACTTTTTCGTTAAGTATATTTTTGATAATCAGACAGAAGAAAATTTCGGAAATGAAATCTGATTTTATAAATAATATGACTCACGAGTTTAAAACTCCTATTGCAACTATCTCAATTGCAGCCGACTCAATAGCAAACGACAAGGTAATCAACAACGAGGAAAAGGTTAGGTTTTTTACCGGTATGATAAAAAAGGAGAACCTTAGAATGAACGAACAGGTTGAACGGATTCTGCAAATAGCCCGTTTAGATAGAAAGGAATTTGAGTTCAATTTCATGGCTGTGAATATGCATGAGCTGATAGAGGAGGTTATTGAAGGGTTTCTGCTTCAGATTACAAAGAAGGATGGAAAAATAATAACAAAACTTGAAGCATCGAATCCGGTAATAACAACTGATCCTGTTCATTTTACAAATCTTGTTTATAATCTGCTGGATAACGCAAACAAATACTCGGTGAGCGCACCACTGATAACGGTATCAACAACTAACAGTCCGAAAGGGATTTATTTGTCGGTTGAAGATAATGGCATAGGAATGAGCAAGGCAGTCCAATCCAGAATTTTCGATAAATTTTATCGTCTTCCTTCCGGTAATATCCATAATATTAAAGGTTTTGGTCTTGGTTTAAGCTATGTAAAAGCTATTTTGGATGCCAATAACGGAAGTATCAAAGTGCATAGTGAACCCGGAAAAGGAAGCCGGTTTGTTGTTTTCGTTCCATTTTTAATTAACAAACGATGATTCCCAAAAAATCCATTTTTTTTGTTGAGGACGATCTCAGTTTTGGGGCCGTTTTAAAAACATATCTCGAAATCTGCAATTTTTCAGTTACATGGCTCAATGATGGCAAGCACGCTGTCGGGTCATTTAAAGAAGGTTCGTATGACTTATGTCTGCTTGATGTAATGCTTCCTCATGTTGATGGTTTTTCGATCGGACGTGATATACGGTCAATAGATTCGCACATTCCGATTATTTACCTTACGGCGAAATCACTGAAAGAGGATATTATAGCGGGCTACCGTTCGGGTGCCGATGACTATATTATTAAACCTTTTGATGCCGATGTGCTGCTTTACAAAATAGCGGTAGTGCTTAAAAGATCCGAAGGGGCAGATAGTTCAGATAATCAGATAATTCAAATCGGAAAATATACTTTTAATCCTCAGTTGCGAGAGATAAAGCTTGAAGGAGACAAGCAGTTGCTTAGTCCGAAAGAGTCGGCTTTACTAAAATTACTGTGTGATCATAAGAATGAGTTGCTTCCGCGTGAGACTGCTTTGAAAAAAATTTGGGGCGATGACGGCTATTTTACAACACGCAGTATGGATGTTTTCATTACCAAATTACGGAAATATCTTAAAGATGACACCTCAATTGAAATAAGGAATATTCACGGCAGCGGGTTTATTATGACACTTTAGACTAAGAAATTGTAATATCCCTTTCGGTCAAGTTATTCTTGAAAACATTATAAAGGAAGCAATTTTACGTTTGAACGACTCCCCCTTTGGCAAAGGGGGGCAGGGGCATAGCCGTCAAGCTAAGGGTTATCACCCACATATTTGCTTGACAACTGGGTTAACTTAGGTAAGAGTTCAATAACAGTGGAAGACGTAGCCTCCAAATTATCGGTGAGGTTAACAGAATTTTTCGAATCAGAAGAAA
>CAILKW010000748.1 GCA_903834845.1 uncultured Bacteroidia bacterium
GGCTTAGCAAGAATACCGTTTTCTTTCATTAATAGACATAAATCCCAAGCCTTTTTACCATCAAACGTTTTGATCTGAATTGCATTAAGCAACCCTTTTCCACGCACTTCCTCAATAAGTGGAGAGCTGAAAGCCTTCATTTCGTCTCTGAATATTTTCCCAATTCGGGTAGCATTTTCAGCAAGTTTCTCATCTATAAGAACCTCCATTGCAGCAATCGATACTCGTGCAGCAATTGGATTACCACCATAGGTAGAACCATGCTCGCCAGGCTTAATTGTGAGCATAATCTCATCATCGGCTAATACGCACGACACCGGGAACATTCCACCTGATGCTGCTTTCCCGAGTACAAGAATATCAGGACGAACGTTTTCATGATCGCAGGCAAGCATTTTACCGGTACGGCAAAGGCCCGTCTGAACTTCATCGGCTACAAATAGTACATTATATTTCCTGCATAACTCAGCCGCTTTTTTCAAATATCCATCACCGGGAACATAAACACCTGCTTCTGCTTGTATTGGTTCTACAAGAAATCCTGCAGTATTGGGATGTTTCAATTCACGCTCAAGAGCTTCAATATTATTATATGGAATATTGACAAAACCCGGTGTGAATGGGCCATAATCGTTGTAAGATTCCGGGTCAGACGACATTGAAATAATGGTAATTGTCCTGCCATGAAAATTACCGTCACAAACTACAATACGTGCCTCATTTTTAGGTATTCCTTTCACTTTGTAGCCCCATTTTCGTATCAGTTTCAGGGCAGTTTCGTCGGCTTCGGCTCCCGAATTCATTGGCAGGATCTTGTCGTATCCAAATTGCCTCGTCATAAATTCTTCCCATTCACCAAGTACATTATTGTAAAAAGCTCGTGATGTAAGAGCCAGCTTTGAAGCTTGATCTGTAAGAGCTTTTACAATCTTAGGATGACAATGGCCTTGATTAACAGCTGAATATGCGGATAAAAAATCAAAGTAGCGTTTCCCTTCAACATCCCAAACAAAAATTCCTTCGCCACGCTCCAATACTACAGGCAGAGGATGATAATTATGCGCTCCATAGCGATTTTCTCTTTCGATATAACCTTTTGTCTCCATTATATTGTTGTTTAAAATCTGTTATTAATTGATTTTTTTTTGATTGCCAATGTATGGTATTTCAATGATACAGGCAATGATATTATAAGTTTTTTGAAACTTATTTCAAATTTGAATTGCCAGTTTCAGGTTAATACGCCTCCCGGTAAGATAATTCGGAACTGCATGCATCTGATTTTTAATATCTGATATCCAAAAATAGGAGATTGTATTGTTAATATCGAAAAGATTGAACAGCTCAAAGCCTATCCAAGCATCTTTTAAAATACCTTTTCTTTGGTGTTTAACTATAGTTTTACTGTTGTTGATCAGTGCTTTCGAAAAACCGACATCAACTCTGCGGTATGGAGGCATTCTGAAAGTGTCCATGTAACGTTCACCTTGAGGAGGTCCGAATGGCAAGCGACTTCCATAGAACAATGTCATGCTCATCTTAATTGAAGGATAACCTGGAAAAAAATCCTGAAAAAACAGACTGAAATTAATACGCTGGTCTGTTGGCCTGGGTATATAACCGGGATAAACCTTTTCGCTACCCAAAATATTGCTTTTTTTGATGTAGAAATCACCAATAATATCCTCTTCTGTTTTCATTAATGACAGACTTGCCCAAGATTGCAAACCGGGAACAAATTCACCATTTATTTTAAAGTCTATGCCAGTTGCATACCCTGTTGCTTCTTGATTTGGAAGATAACTAATATTCAAATTGTCAATCTGATACGGAATCAAATGCTTAAGGTCTTTAAACCACAATTCAGCAGTAGCTTTAAACGGACGTTCAAAAGCTGTGAATATTTGGTCGTAGCCAATCAGATAATGTATCGCTTTTTGAGCTTTTGTTTCCCTTACAATTTGAGCCTGAGGATTCTTCAATTCCTTAAAAAAAGGCATTTGGTGATATACACCCCATGCACCTCTAATAATACGGTTTCTTGCTGTTCCGATTTTCCAATTTCCAGAAATTCTGGGACTTATTATAGTTTGATTGTTGAAATCCCAGTTTTGAAACCTAACACCGCCGGTAATTGCCAGTACTCCGTTTCCAATACCACAAGACCAATTATCTTGTACAAAGCCTGACAAACGGTTGCTGGTTATTGTATTATTCCCAGATACATTGCGGTATAATTCCGAACCATTGTTGGTATATGGAATAGAATAACCGATTGAGTCACGCATCTCCCATTCATTTACATGATCTGAAATATTTTCATGCTGGAATTTCAAACCCCATAGAAGCTGATGACGATCTGCTGTATATGTACCTCGATGTTCAAAACCGGATACTTTCGCCTTCAACAAGTTACGGGCATGATTGAGGTACGACCCCACACCAATGACCATGGAACTGTCTGAAAATTCTTGTGATTCAGGAATCTGATTGATATCACTTAAATAATACTGACCCAGAATATCAAATGATTCCTGTTCTGATGAGTAGAAAGAGTTTGCTTGAAATTTCAATGACAATCGGGAATTTGGATTATAATCAGCTGCCAAGGCTCCCAGATAATTTTCGAATTTGTCACGCTCTTTCCCCTCAAAATAAACCAAAAACTGAAAGGGATTAGTCAATGTGCCAAACTTGGTCAATCGGGTTTCCGGAATAAATTGAAATGTATTGGATGCGTAATTTCCTAAAAAACCTAATGATAAATTTCTATTAAACCGGTAATTGAGAAATGTTTGCACATCGGTAAACGAGGGGTTATACTCACCTTTCTGGTCAAGAGTTCCCAACAGATATGCCGTATTTTTATAGCGGAATCCGGTCAGATGCGAAAATTTTCCATTTAAAGCCTTACCTTCGATATGAGCTGATGCTCCCAAAGCACCTACTTCGACAGATGCTCCATTTCGATCTGGTTTACGATAAGTGATATCAAGCACAGAGGACATTTTGTCGCCATAAGTAGCATCGAATCCACCCGCAGAAAAACCGATTGATGCGACCATATCACTATTAATAAAGCTTAAGCCCTCCTGTTCTCCGGATTTGACGAGGAAAGGGCGAATAATCTCAATACCATTTACATAAACAAGATTTTCGTCATAATTACCACCTCTTACCGA
>CAILKW010000749.1 GCA_903834845.1 uncultured Bacteroidia bacterium
CGCATCTCACTCGAACGAACACAGCAAGCACTGAAAACTAATGCTTCGACAATTGCAGTGGCTTGTCCATACTGCATGACGATGTTTGAAGACGGACTGAAAGACGAGAAAGTTTCCGACCATGTTCGCGTAAAAGATATTGCCGAATTAGTTGCCGAAACTATGATTTAGCACGTATTAGGTTAATATTCAATCTATTGACCGTCAATAAAACTATATTTTAGAAGTTTTTGCATTGATTAAACGATTTCTAAACCCGTTGAATTTTCAAAAATTCAACGGGTTTTTTTTTGATATGATTCTATCATTTACTCTTGATATACATCACATTTAAAAAATCAATGATGTATTTTCGCTTTCAGAAATTACCATTAAAATCGTGTTTATCACGAGCTTTTCCACATTCCTTACATTTACAACCATCCCAATTATGATATCCAAAGTAACATTTAATATTCATTGTTATAAAAGTTATATTATTGATATATAAGTTTTTAATTTTCTTCCTTTTTCAATTCCGATTATTCATTATTCAGCCAAAATATAATTTTATTGACATATTGTAATTATAACATTTTGAAAATGTCATTTAAGAAATTTTCTAACAACATTACATTTCGATACCCAGCTTTATTCAGACCTCTATACAATTTCGCATCTCTTGTTAAAAGTACAAAACCAGTTTCAACAGACAATGCCACAAAACTTGTGTCTTTAATATCAATAGATTCACATAACTTTACGGCATAATCCAATGATTACTGTTTCAGTATTATCGAGGGTATTACGGTTAATAACGAGAAAACTGTAAGGATATATTTCTGAAATTGTTCCTCATCCAATTTCGTCTTTTCCTTAACAATACCTTTATATTCATCCAATTCCGTTAACAGATATTGAGGAAATACAAAGTCAAAATATGACAACAGTTTTATATATTGTGATTTTCCGCTTATTAACATACTCATCACAATATTTGTATCTATCACATAATTAAACTTTTGAACTTACTTTCAAAAAATAATGTTTTCCATAATTATCCCATGCTTTTTCACGAGCCCGAAGCCAGCCTTCTTCGTTTACATCAATTGTTTTTAAATCATCAAGGATTTCTTTCGCTGCAAGTCCGAGAATTGCTTTTGTTAAATATTCTTGTAAATATTTCTCCATAACATCTTTACCGTATTCTTTAACAATGTCCTCTTCGACTTCCACTTTAAATTCCACCATTGAACTCATAATGTTAAGTATTAATATTCAACGCAAATATAAACAAATATCCACCCAAAAAAAAGCAAAATCATTTTCAGCTTAGTGCCATTTATTGCAATAATTTATTTATTTTTGTCGCGAATAATAAATAGAACAACACAATGAATAGCAGTACTTTTTACTTTTGGTTTGGTTATCTTGGCCTTCGCACGGAGACTGAACGGTAAGGTATTGTCAAAAAAAACAATATTAAATCAAAAAAAGGTCTCCAATTAAGGAGACCTTTTCTTTTAAAATAAATTGAACAGATGAAACTTGCAGTAATAGGACTTGGGCTTATTGGCGGTTCGATGGCTAAAGATTTACGCAGAACCAAATTCGCAACCGAAATCATCGGTGTTGACAACAATGCAGAAAATGCCCGGATAGCTGTAGAACTTGGCATTGCTGACAGAATTGAAAACCTTGAAATAGCAGTTAAAGAGGCTGATATAGTTCTGATTGCTATACCTGTAGATAAAATTGTTCTAATTCTACCACACATACTTGATCACATCTCAACCTCTACAACAGTTATAGATGTTGGGTCAACCAAGCGCGAAATTGCTGAGGCTGTAAAAAATCATCCTTTACGCGGAAATTACATTCCCGCACACCCTATGGCCGGAACTGAAAACAGCGGTCCCTTTGCATCCATCGAACACCTTTTCGAACGTAAAATCTGTATAATCTGTGACCATATACATTGCAGACCACAACATTTGGCACTTGCCGAAAAAATGTTTCAGTCACTTGGAATGCCAATTGCCTATATGACAAGCGATGAGCAAGATCACACTACAGCTTTTATTTCTCATTTACCACACGCCACATCCTTTGTGCTGGCTAATGCTGTTTTAGCCGTTGAAGA
>CAILKW010000750.1 GCA_903834845.1 uncultured Bacteroidia bacterium
ATGCGTACCGGCGGATTAATGGGTGAAGTTGTGGGGCTTGCGGCTTATTTGTGTATTCGACATGCAGTATCTCCACGTGATATTTATACAACTTATCTTTCTGAATTAAAAGAAGAAATAATATCCAAACTTTAGAAATTCTAAAAAAAAAAGTTATAATGTCAATATCTTATATAAATTTTAAAGTAAAGGCTATCTTTTTTTTATTTTTTCTATCCCTTAATGTTAGCCTACATGGTCAAATATTGGTTGAGTGCGAAAACTTCACCAATAAAGGTGGATGGGTTGTTGATCAGCAGTTTATGGATGTAATGGGATCTCCTTTTCTTATGGCACACGGACTTGGAAAACCTGTGGCTGATGCCAGTACAAAAGTTAGCTTTCCTAAGACAGGAACTTATCAGGTGTATGTAAGAACCCGAAATTGGAATGGCTATTGGTCTGATAAAGAAGCTCCCGGAAAGTTTAATGTATTGATAAACAATCAACCCTTAAAGACAACCTTTGGTATTCAGGATACAGAATGGAGTTGGCAAAATGGCGGTTCGATAAAGATCAAAGGGGGAGAATCTACAATTTCACTTCATGATCTGACAGGCTTTAACGGCCGTTGCGATGCCATTTTTTTTACAAAAGATCTGTCGAAGATTCCTCCCAAAGAGGACAAAGAATTATCTGAATTTCGAAAAAAACTTCTTGGAATTGGTCTTCCAAAAGATGCAGGAAATTATGATCTGGTAGTAGTGGGAGGAGGTGCGGCAGGGATTTGTGCAGCCATATCAGCTTCAAGATTAGGTTTGAAAGTGGCACTTATCAACGACCGTCCGGTATTGGGAGGAAACAACAGTTCCGAAGTCAGAGTTGGACTTTCGGGCGATATTGACAAAAATTTATATCCCCAAATTGGAAATGTTTTGAAAGAATTCAATCCTGTGCGTCCGCCGAATGCTGGTCCTGCCAAAGAATTTATTGATGACAAAAAAGAAGCTCTTGTTCGTGCAGAAAAAAATATCACACTTTTTCTGAATATGCATGTGTTTAAAACTCTGAAGGATGGTAATAAAATAACTGTAGTTTTTGCAAAGCATATTGAAACAGGGGAGGAAATGAGTTTCGGTGGACTTTTGTTTGCCGATTGTACCGGTGATGCTACCGTGGGCTTTCTTGCCGGTGCCGATTTCAGAATGGGAAGGGAAAGTATAACGGAGGCATCAGAATCTCTTGCACCGCCGGTTTCAGACCTTCAGACACTTGGAACTTCCAATCTATGGGCGTTCGAAACCACTGACACACCTTCAGCTTTCCCATTATTAGATTGGGCATGTCAATTCAGCGAACAATATAACATAGATGAAGATAAACCCGATTGGAAATGGGAGGGTGGGTTTGGTAAAAATACACTTACTGATGCTGAAAATATCAGAGATCAAAATTTAAGAGCTATTTTCGGTAACTGGGCTTATCTGAAAAACAATAATCCAAAGTATTCTAATCGCAAACTGACATGGATTGCCTTTATCGGAGGTAAAAGAGAATCGCGCCGGTTAATGGGAGATATTATCCTTAACCAAAATGACGTTCAGAACCAGACCAAATACGATGATGCAAGCTTTACTACAAACTGGTCGCTTGATCTGCATTTCCCGGACCCGAAAAACAGCAAATTTTTTCCGGGAGAAGAGTTTTACAGCTACTGCATTCAGCCAAAGATTTCACCATACCATGTACCCTACCGCTGTCTCTATTCACGTAACATTGATAACCTTTTTATGGCAGGACGGAATATCAGTGTAACGCATGTGGCTTTTGGAACAATCAGAGTTCAGCGAACAACGGCAATGATGGGAGAAGTAGTAGGAATGGCGGCTTCTATCTGTAAAAAACATCAATCATCACCCCGGTCGGTATATTCGGATTATCTGTCAGAATTAAAAGAGCTTATGAAAACTGGAATTCCTTCAAAATGATTTTATAATTATAAAAAAAAAGCATGAAAAAGTTACTATTATCTTTTGCCCTGGTATTTGTTACAACATGGCTCACTGCCCAACGTGCAACTACCATATTAATTGAAGCCGAAAGTTTTACAGAAAAAGGTGGATGGGTTGTTGATCAACAATTTATGGATCTTATGGGATCTCCTTTTCTTATGGCGCACGGACTTGGAAATCCTGTGGCAGACGCTGTCACTAAAGTAAGCTTTCCTAAGACAGGAACTTATCAAGTGTATGTCAGAACCCGAAATTGGATTGGCTATTGGTCTGATAAAGAAGCTCCCGGAAAGTTTAATGTTCTGGTTAACAATCAACCGTTAAAGACAACTTTCGGTATTCAGGATACTGAATGGAACTGGCAAAATGGTGGTTCGGTAAAGATTAAAGCTGGGGAATCAACAATTTCACTTCACGATCTTACAGGGTTTAACGGTCGTTGTGATGCTATTCTATTTACCACTGACCAATCTTTACGCCCTGAAAATACACGCGAAAAGCTTGCTTCTTTCAGAAAAAAGGTTTTAGGTTTACCTGAAGTTCCCGAATCGGCAGGCCAATTTGATCTGGTGGTTGTTGGCGGTGGAGTGGCAGGTACTTGTGCTGCACTTTCGGCAGCAAGGCTTGGTTTGAAGGTGGCGCTCATTCATGATCGTCCGGTTTTGGGAGGCAACAACAGTTCCGAAGTTCGTGTTCATTTGGGTGGTCGAATCAACCTTGAACCTTATCCCGCTCTTGGTAACCTCGTTAACGAAATTGGTCCTTCGAAGGCAGGAAACGCAAAACCTGCGTCCTATTACGAAGATCAGAAAAAGATGGATGCTGTCATTGCTGAGAAGAATATCACACTATTCAGCAATTACCACGCAAATAGTGTTGAAAAGAAGGGGAATAGCATATCGGCAGTAAGGGCAGTAAACACCGGAAATTCGAAAGAACTTAGGTTCGAGGCACCGTTGTTTGCCGATTGCACAGGAGATGCAACCATTGGAGCCTTAGCCGGTGCCGATTTTATGATGGGGCGTGAGGCCAGGAGTGATTATGGCGAACCTACTGCACCCATTGTAAGTGATAAAATGACTATGGGTGCATCGGTACAGTGGTATTCAAAAGAATCTTCAAAACCGGAATTATTCCCCGTTATTTCGTGGGGTCTGAATTTTAATGAAAAAAGTGCTAAAGTTGTAAAAATGGGTGAATGGACCTGGGAAACCGGTATGCAATATGATCAGGTAAAAGATTTTGAGCGGATCAGGGATTATGGTTTGATGGTAGTTTTCTCCAACTGGTCGTATCTGAAAAATCGATTCGCTGAAAATCAAAGTTATAAAAATAGCCAACTCGATTGGGTAGCTTATGTAGCAGGAAAACGTGAATCACGCAGGCTGATCGGTGATTTAGTACTCAAAGAGCAGGATTTAACAGATGTTGCAAGCTACCCTGATGGTACTGTACCTACCTCATGGACAATTGATTTACACTATCCAGATCCGAATAACACTCAATTCTTTCCTGGTGAGGAATTTATCTCAATCGCAAAACACAAAACTATTTATCCCTACGGTATTCCCTACAGATGCCTTTATTCTCGGAATATCAACAATCTATTTATGGCAGGAAGGAATATTAGTGTAACACATGTAGCACTCGGAACAGTGAGGGTTATGCGTACAACAGGTATGATGGGTGAAGTTGTTGGAATGGCTGCAGCAGTATGTAAACAAAAAAATACTGTCCCGCGTGGCGTTTATAACAATTATCTCGAAGATTTGAAAATACTGATGCAAAAAGGGACAGGAAATGCTGATTTGCCAAAGATTCAGAATTACAACGAAGGAGGTACTCTGTTGATAAAGAAATAGTTTGGAATAACAAGGATATTTATTTATCCTTTTAATTGAGGGTAGGAGCTCATATATTCGGATGGAGAGACATTTTTCTCCTGCCTGAAAGCTGTACTAAAATAAGATTGTGAGCTAAAACCGATCATATCACTGATCTCACTTAAGGAATATTTTCCCAGAGCCATCAGTTCAATAGATTTGTTTATCCTGAACTTACGAATATATGCAACCGGAGTAAGACTGGTAAGACTTAGAAACTTGCGGTAAAAGCTTGAACGTCCCATGTTTAAATTTTTGGCAAGAAAGGAAATATCCAAATCGGTATTGGATATTTCCTTTTCAATAATGCTGTTTAATTTGGAAAGAAATCCAAGATCTAACTGATTAATCTCTAACTTATTCAGATTAGGCATCATACCATTAAAAAACATTTCCTGAATTCTTTTTCGGTTTTTCAATTGGCTGTCAATTGCTGCAAGTAGAAAATTTAAATCGAAAGGTTTGGCAATGTATAAATCGGCACCTGTCAACATTCCTTCAATCTGACTTGCTATTTCACTCTTGGCAGTTAATAATATTACCGGAATATGGCAAAACTCCTTATTGTTTTTGATGCTTTTTGTCAGCTCATACCCATCCATTCTGGGCATCATAATATCCGAAATAACTATATCAGGCAGCTTTTGTTTCACTATTTTCAGGCCTGTTTCGCCATCGTGAGCAGTAATGGTTTTATAATAATCTTTTAAACTGGTAATCAAAAAATTATTTAATTGTGGGTCATCTTCAACTACGAGAACGGTTTTCTCAAAATCAGATTGTATAACCGATTTAACTGTAGTATCATTAACATCACCGACAGAATTATGGTTATAACTAATCAGTTTATAATCGGAAGTAGTGGAATTTGCAAAGTCTTTTGGTTCAAAAACGGAACAGTCATAAGGTAATATGAATGAGAAAGTTGCCCCTTGTCCTTTCTTGCTTTCCAATCTGATTTTCCCCTTGTGAAGTTCTACCAACGATTTGGTAAAATTCAAACCGATTCCGGTTCCTGAATAATCAGGTCGTTGTTTGCCTTGTATTTCAACTTGTTTGTAACGGTCGAAAATAGTACTCCATTCTTTTTCATCAATACCTGATCCGTTGTCAGTTACAAATATCTCAATATACTCTGTAACTTTAGTTTCGAAATTATTTTTGTAAAGAGCCATAGCCTTATCGCCCGAAATCTTGCTGACAATTACTTCAATCCTCCCTCCTTTTTCGGAATGTTTTATGGCATTCGAGATGAGATTATTCAATATTTTCTCCAATTTGTCATAATCGAACCAGAAAGTAAAGGTGTCGTCTTCCAAAAAGTCAATCTTGATTTCTTTTTCTCTAGCATATAGGCTGAAATGTATTAATATTTTGCGTATCTCATCATTTAAATTGCCTTTTTCGATCCACAGGGTAAGTGTTTCACTTTCAATTTTTTTGTAGGTAAGTAATTGATTAATTAGTTTCAAAAGACGATTTACGTTAAGATCAAGACTTTGAACAAATTCCTTAATCTGTGGACTAAGTTTTTCCTGATGCGAAAGCTGTGAAACCAACCCGTAAATCAATGTCAGAGGTGTACGAAGTTCATGCGAAATATTGGTAAAGAAACGTTGTTTCATAAGATGAATCTCTCGTTCGCGTTGATGCTCATAGTGTTCAATTCCGAGTTCTTTTTTGTAAACAAGAGTTTTCAAACTTATCTGAAATATCCGGTAGGTGATACCCAAAATAATTGAGATGTAAACAAACCAGGCACTATACGAAAACCACAGAGCCGGTTTTACATGAATAATTAACTCTGCCTGATTCTTTGACCAACCGCCTGAACCGTTTTTTGCTTTTACTTTGAATACATAGTCCCCCCTTGATAGATTAGAGTATGATACTTTACGTTGATTACCAACATTGTACCAGTTTTTATCGAATCCTTCGAGCATGTAATAATATTGCAAAGTCCCTGATGAGAGATAGTCGAGACCAACATAATCAATGCTAAAAAGTTTGTCTTTATAAGTCAGGGTAATCTCATGAGTGTATGACAATGCCTGTTTTAAAGTTTTGTTTTCTTCTCCGGGAACGACAACCTTGTTTAAAAGGTACAATTTCTCAAGGATTATAACAGGAGAATCAACGCTTCCCGATTCCATTTCCGCAGGTAAAAAATAGGTTAAACCCAAATTCCCACCAAAATATATTACCCCATCCTTATCTTTGAATGATGATTTTTCGTGAAATTGATAATTGTTAACACCTTCATTAATAAAAAAGGTCTGAACTTTAAAATCCTCAGTATTGAACTTCGCCAGTCCGTAAGATGTACTTAACCATAGATTCCCATTATTATCCTCTTCAATTCCAACAATATCACTACTTGGCAAACCTTCGGAAACTGTGAAATTGTTATATTCCTTTGTTGTGAAATTATATGAATAAAGTCCATAGTTGTAAGTACCGAGCCACAAATTTTTACCATCCTTGCAATGAAGAGTGATAGAACGTGCACTTCCGAAGGGGACTTTTTGCTGGTTTTCATCTATTGTTCTGGATTCAAATGTTTTTACATTCATTACATAATTTCCGGATCCAAAACTGCTAAACAGGATTTGGCTACCATTCAACTTTACTATTCTGGGAATATTGTTTCCATAATCTTTAATAACTTTGATTAGATTTCCTTCCAGACCGAACACTAATAACCCTTGTCGGTCGGTTCCGACAAAAATATTTTTGTTTACCTGAAGTATTGTTACAACACCGTTATTGGGTTCGGGTACAGGTAATGTTATAAAAGTCTTGGTCTCGGGGTAAAACAGTTGAAGTCCGTAGTGATGCCCAATCCAATAATGGTTTAACGAATCTATGTAAATACTTCTGATATAGGGGTAGTGTAACTGACTGTTTTCGTGATTAAAGTTCTGAAAAGCTTTATTTCTGGGATCATAGATATAAATACCGTTTTCACGAGTGGCAATTACCAATTTTTCGTTTTTATCCTGAGCAATTCCGGTAATAAATTTGTTTTTGGTTAATTGATTTAAAAAAGGATCAAAATTGAAGTTTTTAGCCTGTTTAAAACATACATCAAGGCCTGCATCAAAAGAAGCCAGCCAAATATTGCCGGAACGGTCAGTGAGGCAATCAAGGTAAGTATTCGAGTGTATTTCGGATGAAACATCACTTAAAAAGTGCCTTTTCAATGTATTACGCGATTTGTCGAATATATAAATACCCGATCTGTATGTACCTATCCAGTAAATAAATGGCTCCTTTTCCATAATAAATTGAATTTCAATACCATTAAGCCCTTTGCTCAGGGTTGAAAAATCGTCTGGTAAAACATACTCCCTTTGTTTTAAATCAAAATAAGCAACTCCGTTTTTTGTTGACAAAAGCAGTAAGTCTTCGGATAGCTGGTAAAATGATTTGACCGAATTTTTCGCTTCAAATTCAGGATTTATGGATAGTTTATAAAAATCGAAAGTATCGTTTTTCTCGTTGTAGCAGGCAATTCCCGTATTATTGTCGAGACCACACCATAATTTCCCGTTTCTGTCAAAAAAAACCTTGTTTAAAAGGAGCTGATCTGACCAGTTTTTCCCTAATTTATCTATTTTTTTCTCACCCGATTTAAACCTGAAAATTCCATAGGAAGTGCCAACGTAAATAAACCCGTTATTTTCGGCAAGCGATGTTACTGTCATATTTTTTAAGCTGGGAAACGGACTTTTAAAAATATCAAGTTTCTCATTATAAACATTAATTCCATTGCTTGAACCAATGTAAATCAGGCCGTTTTCGGAACTTAGCAAAGCATTTATATGATTAGAATTTAGCGAATTAGTATCGTTTGGATTATAGTAATAGTGGTTAAATTCCGAACCATTGTACCGATTCAGTCCACGCATGGTAGCAACCCAAATATATCCCAGCTGATCCTGACAAACGGCAGATACATTAAAGTTTGATAAGCCATCTTTCATTGAAATATTTGAAAGCTGCAAACCCGAAAAGCCGTACAAATAATTCAATTGAAGTATTAAAACTGAAACCAAAAGAAAAAACCTGACCATAAAATTTTAAAGCAATTTCTATTCATACCAATAAAAAGCAATTATACTAATAAATTAATTGATTTTGCATGAAAGTACGGTTCAAATACCGACTTTCTGAAAAAAACTTAAAAATGATGCGAAGCAGATTTTTGCAAGGTGGTGCATTAAAAGAAAATCGTTACGCCATTTCTGAAAAGCCTGACGCAGTTTTCCCTCATTTCAGTTTTCTAAAATACCATCGATATAGGCTTTTACAAAAACTACTTTACAAATTATTTTGCCTCAATCCACTTTATTTCATAAAAAATCTTGTTGTTCAGTTTTTTATTCTTTCCTTTGTTTCTGTACGAATAAATTTTGACCAACATTAAAATTGGCAATATGGCTAAAAGTTTACAGGAAATTTCGGGGTTCACGGATTTTTCGAGAGAAATAAACAATGGTGAAACTGTATTTTATAAGCCCAATTTGGCATGAATTGTACACTTTTATTGCTTATATATGATAGTTACCGCCAAGTGTAAAAATAAAAAAACCAGACATATTATGAAACTTGAGAGAACCTTATTTAAAATATCAATATCGGAGACAATCATACTTTCGATATTTATGCTCACTGTTTTAAACGGAGTAATTTTTCTTTTTTTACTTGCAACTGGAAGCCCAAGATTTTTATTATATGACACAGCTTGGATATTGCAAATTGTTTTTCCAATTGTATATGCAGTTTTCCAGTCATTAATAAACCGAAATGGCGTATTAAAGTTGACTTATTATCAAGACTTAATAAAATTGACGAAACAAATTGAATCTCTCCTTTTTAATAAAGGATATATAGTTATTGACTCAAAAACGGTATATATCAAATATGTTAAAAAGACAAAATTGGGCAAATTTTTAAACCAATTTTTCAAAGAGAATATAAATGTTCAGGTTACAGAAAATGGAGTCTCGATTTTTGCAAAGAAAAATGTACTTGATTCGATTTTTATGAAGCTTAAATACGTCAAGACTAATGGATAAAACACCAGACGGTAACAGCACCTACCCGCAAACGGGGTTTCGGTGTTCGCAGGATAGGAAAGAAGAAAAAGTAAAATATTGATAAGTAGATAGTTTAGAGATGAAAATCCCCGACTGCGAGTATCAGAGAAACGTTATAAGCCAGACAAAGAAAGAACGACGACATGAACAACATGTTATTTCAGTTTGCAATCATACATAAGATAACGCGGAATTTTTATCATAACCATTTAAATTACCACAAGAAAATGAAAAACTTACTTATCACTTTACTAATGATGATATGTATTATTGGTAACACATTAGCACAAGTTACATTTCAAAAAGCGTTTGGAGGAACAGGTGATGATCGGGTATATTCAGTTCAGCAAACTTCCGATGGAGGATATATTATTGCAGGATCCACCAATATCGGCGGAGATTATGATATTTATTTTATCAAGACTACCGCCGAAGGCGATACTTTGTGGACAAAAACATATGGAGGAGCTATTGTGGATGAGGCCTTTTCCGTTCAGCAAACTACCGATGGCGGATATATTATTGTAGGAGTGACCCAAAGTCCCGGTCCAGGTCAGTCTGATGTTTATTTAATAAAAACTACAGCCATTGGTGATATCATGTGGACAAAAAAAATGGGAGGAACAAATGAGGATTTGGGATGGTCCGTTCAGCAAACTACTGATGGTGGATATATTATTACAGGATGGACCCAAAGTTTCGGTGCAGGTTATTTTGATGTTTATTTAATCAAGACTTCTGAAAATGGTAATACCTTGTGGACAAAAACTTATGGAGGAACAAATTTTGATGAGGGCAAATCCGTTAAGCAAACTGTAGATGGCGGATATATTATTGCCGGATCTACCAATAGTTTCAATGGTGGTGTTTATTTAGTCAAGACTACTGCTAATGGCGATACCTTGTGGACAAAAACATACGGAGGAACTGGTAGTTATGATGGTTATTCCGTTCAGCAAACTAATGATGGCGGATATATTATTACAGGACAAATCGAGAATTTAGGATCAGGTTCTTGGGATATTTATTTAATTAAGACTACTGCCAATGGCAATACTTTGTGGACAAAATCATTTGGAGGAAAAGGATATGATGTGGGAAAATCCGTTTCGCAAACTTCCGATGGCGGCTATATTATTGCAGGATTGACAAATAGTTTTGGCGCAGGTGGTATGGATGTTTATTTAATCAAGACTACCGCTAATGGTGATAACTTATGGACAAAAACATTTGGAGGAGCAGGTAATGATTGGGGTAATTCCGTTCAGCAAACTAAGGATGGAGGATATATTATTGGGGGATTTACCAATAGTTTCGGAGCAGGGAAAGAGGATTTTTATTTAATCAAAACAGATGCCAACGGAAACACTGGTTGCAATCAAGGAAACACCTTAACAATTACAAGTGATCCTGCTACAAAACAAACAAGTGCCAGTACTATTACTACTACTCCTGCAACTATTAGTTCTACTCTTGCCACCATGATTGGTAGCGGGGGAAAAATTACTTCACTTTGTTTACCTACAGGTATGTCTGAATTATTACCCAATTCCGAAAATATTAATATTTATCCTAATCCTGTTCAAGACAACGTAAACATTTCACTTCAGCAAAATTCAAAAGCTGCATTAATAAGGATTTATAACATTTGCGGAGCTTTAGTACGAGAGGCTTTAATAAAAAAAGGTGCTACAATTATATCTGTTTCTGAATTAACAAATGGTCTTTATCTTTATCAAATTGCAGACATAAGTGGCAACATTTTGGAAACTGGAAAATTCATGAAAAAATAATGTATGGCTTATAACAGGCTATTGCTTCCAGTGGTAGACGATTTGTAAATTAAAGATAATTAATTACAATGCCACTGAAAAGCAACCACCAAAACGATAGTGGTAATATTAAAATATACAACAACATGAACTACGGCAAGAAGAAATACAAAATTTGGGATTGGAAAAATCCGATGCTTAAAAAAACTCAGATTAGAGAGCAAATAAAATTTGCAGAAACGTAAGCCATTTTATAGAATCAGCGTAATTGCCTGTCGAAATATTCGATCTCTAACCTTGTGGCATACTTACCAAAGAAACCATATTTGAAAAGTAGTAAACCTGTAGTTTGCCACCTATTCTCAAAA
>CAILKW010000751.1 GCA_903834845.1 uncultured Bacteroidia bacterium
GATGTAACAAGTGGGTTCAATATTGGCGACAATATTTCGCAAGACCCGCAACTGTCGGCTATGATCGGAATTAATAATGAAGAAGCAAAACAGATACTTGATTACTACGATTCGTTTGGCATTTTTAACCAGCCTTTGGATTCCATCCTCGCTGATTTCAACCAATGGTACAATGGTTATTCTTTTAATAGCAACTTAGAAAAGATATATAATACAATTTCAGTTTTGTACTATATTAACCAATACATAAAAACCAATAAAAGTCCCATCATTTTGACAGATGAAAACATGCGCACCGATTATGGCAAGTTCCGTTTTTTGATAGCTGCAGGGAAAAAATTGAATGGTAATTTCAATATTCTTAAAGATTTGGCACAAACAAACCAAACAAGCAGTGCCTTGATGCGGAGTTTTGCCCTAAATGAATTGATCGCTGAGGAAAAATTCAAATCGCTTTTGTTCTATCTGGGGTTTATAAGCATTTCCAAAATGCAACCCGACAATGAGTATGTATTCACGATACCCAATAAATTAATAAAAGTGATTATTTGGGAATTTATTCAAAAGGCATTTGTTGATGTTTATGATCTGAAAATCAACCAGGATTATTTGAAGCGAGCATTCAAAAGTATGGCATTGGAAGGTGATTGGAAGCCTGCATTGCAATACATCATAGATAAATTTTATGAAGCTGTTTCCATACGCGATTTTGTATTTCATGAAGAGGGTTTAAAAACTTTTTTCCTTGCTTGGTTAAACCTCACCAATCTTTTCAGGGTTACCAGCGAAAAGGTATTGAATCAAGGCTTTGCCGATATTTATTTGGAACCTGAGTACCAGTTTGGCGACTATGTAAAACATGGTTATGTGATAGAACTAAAATACATAAAGTCTGAATTTTTGAAATCGAAAGCGAAATCCGAACCCGAAGTAAAACGAGCTATCGAAACTGCCACTGCCCAATTGTACCAATATTCACCTTACGACAATTGTACGACTACCAAAATTATTATCGTGGCTTCGGCTAAGAAATTGTTGTACATGGAAACTTTATAAATTTTATGGAAATCGTTTTTGGCTTGTTTCCTGACTTTGACAATTAGTTACCTATTTTAATAAGAGCTGTCAAAATCCGGAAAACTATGCAAACCAAAATTCAATCGTTCAAATATAAAAGAACCTAAGAAAAGAGTTTCTGCTCCATCTTATGTTCTTTTTTTTGCAAAATTTGCTAATCAGATGGATAGTAAATGTTGCATTATTGGTTCAATCCAATAACATAGTATTATTTTGTTGTTGTATAATTGCTAACTTCCCTGTATTGAACCTCGTTTATCGGACGGTAATCTGTAACATCCTTCAAAAGATCCTTCCAATTAATTGTATCCGGCAAACTATTTATGTAAACCGATTTATATTGCAAAAGGTAGTCAGGATGTTTTGAACCAAACCAGGCCTATCTTTCAAAAGCCATCAATTTGGAATTTGAACAAAGTTTCACAACCTTTTTTATACGCTCATAATAGAGGAATTTATCAAATTGATCGCTCAGGGTAACTTTACCAATCTATATCTTTTCAATCACATGTTTTGTTGTACGAACATGCAACCTTGTATTTATACAATAGAACTACATTTTAGTATTTGATTTAAAAGTAAAACCCGTTTGAAAGTCAAGGCCAAAAGGAATCCATTATGAAGAACTTTCATTTGGAAATAATTAATAATAATAAAAAAAACATCTGCAGGTTGTTAGCCGACAGATGTTTTTATTGTTTTGTGGTGATTTGCTCACCCAAATTAATCCTATTCTAAGATTATTTTAAATGTTTTCGGAGGATTTTGATTAATCCTGATAAAGTATAAACCAGCCGGATAACCATCAAGATTTATACTCTCTTCCAGATCTTTAGCCAATGATTTAGAGATTACTTTCCCTGAAAGATCAAATAATGTGATCCATGTTCCGATTTTGGGAATATTGGTAAACTTCAAATAAACGCGTCCTTTTGTCGGATTTGGATAGATAGTAACATCTTCATTGTCAAGTATCGGATCAATCGCAATTGGCATTTTTGAAGATTGCAATCCATCCAAAACTATTGAACCCGCTTTCAAAACAGGCTGGCTCCCATTTACTACTCCAAACGGTATAATAACCACCTCACCGGATTCTGCTGAAATACATCCCACAGCATTGGTAACTGTGTATGTATATGTTCCAGCTGCTAATCCTGTTATTGTTTTACTTGTCCCTGTTCCTGTAGTTTTAATTGCATCAGGTAATCTGGTCAATATCCACGATCCGGATGCAGGTAAACCGCTTAAAACAACACTTCCTGTTGCGACATTTGCTGTCGGTTGTGTAATAGCACCTACAATTGGAGCTGCAGGAGTAGCTGGTTGAGGCTTAATAACAACATTGGCAGATACTAATGAAGTACACCCGGCAGCATTGGTTACTTTGTAGGTAAATGTACCTGCCGGAATTCCAGAAATAGTTGCACTTACACCTGTGCCAGTATTAATTATTGCACCTGGAGTTCTTACTACTGTCCAGGCACCATTGTCAGGCAAACCAGTTAAAACAACGCTTCCTGTTGCCTCAGTGCATGTTGGATGTGTAATTGTTCCTATTGCAGGTTTACTTGGTGTTGAAGGTTGAGTGTTGATTACCACAGTATCGGATGCTACTGAAATACATCCAACTGAGTTTTTAACTGTGTAGGTATATTTACCTGCAGCAAGTCCTAATATAGTTCTACTTTTACCTGTCCCGGTGATATTGGTAGATGAGTTACCCTTTTTTCCTGTTAATGTCCAAGTGCCTGTTGCAGGCAAACCGTTTAAGAAAACACTTCCTGTTGAAAGAGTACATGTTGGGTGCGTAATAATTCCCACAGCGGGTGCATCAGGTGTTATTGGCTGTGCATTGATAGACACATTGGTAGATTCTTTCGAAGTACATCCATTGGAATTTGTAACTGTAAATTTGTAAGATCCTGCAGCAAGTCCTGAGATTGTAGTATTTGCAATTGTTCCGGTAGAAGTTGTTCCATCAGTTGATCTGGTCAATGTCCAACCTGTTGTAGGTAAACCACTCAAAACAACACTTCCTGTTGCGACAGAACACGTTGGTTGCGTTATTGTTCCAACTTTTGGCGGTGTTTGAACTAAAGATAGATTTTTGATAATTACGCTGGCAGATGCTACGGAAATACATCCTGTAATTCCATCTGTAACTTTAAAAGTATAAGTACCAACAGGAATATCGGTTATTGTTGTACTGACACCGGATCCAGATGCAGTTATTCCAGCGGGTGTACTTGTTAAAGTCCATGTACCGATTGCAGGTAAACCATTTAAAACCACGCTGCCAAATTCCACAGTACACGTTTTATGAGTGATTGTACTTACCTGGGGCAGGGGTGCTTTAGTAACAGGTTGAACATTTACAATTACAGTATCGGATGCTACCGAAATACATCCAACTGAGTTTTTGACCTTGTAAGTATATTTACCTGCAACAAGGCCTGATATAGTTTTACTTATTCCCGATCCGGTGATATTGGTAGATGATGTACCCTTAGTTCCGGTTAATGTCCAAGTGCCTATTGTAGGCAAACCGTTTAAAACTACACTTCCTGTTGCAAGTGTACATGTTGGGTGTGTAATATTTTCCACAGCGGGTGCATCAGGTGTTATTGGCTGTGGTTTGATAATAACATTGGTAGATGGTACCGAATTACATCCATTGGAATTGGTGACTGTAAAGGTGTGTCCTCCGGCTGCCAATGACCAGAATGTATCTGTTGTTCCTGTTCCGGTCTTAGTCGAACCGGAAGATTCCGAAATAGTCCATGTCCCTGTTGCAGGTAAATTACTCAAGGCTACACTTCCTGTTGCAACAGAACATGTTGGTTGCGTTATTGTTCCAACTTTTGGCGGTGTTTGAACTATAGATAGATTTTTGATAATTACGTTGGCAGATGCTACGGAAGGACATTCTGTATTTTCATCTTTAACTTTAAAAGTATATGTTCCGACTGGAAGATCGGAAATTGTTGCACTGACACCGGTTCCTGATGCAGTTATTGCGCCAGGTGTTCCTGTTAATGTCCAAGTACCTTCGGCAGGTAAACCATTTAAAACCACGCTGCCAAATTCCACAGTACACGTTTTATGAGTGATTGTTCCTACCAGAGGCGCGGGAGCTTGAGTTACAGGTTGAGCATTTACAATTACAGTATCGGATGCTACTGAAATACATCCAACTGAGTTTTTAACTGTGTAAGTGTATTTACCTGTCGGGATTAATGAGATAGTTGAACTTGCGGTGGATCCGATGGTATTTATCGCACCCGGTGTCCTGGTTAATGTCCACTGTCCCATAGGTAAATCACTCAAAACAACACTTCCTGTTGCAAGAGCACAAGTAGGATGGGTAATAATTCCTACTGTTGGTGCATTCGGTGTTATCGGCTGTGCATTGATAGACACCTTCGCAGATGGTACCGAAGTACATCCATTGGAATTGGTAACTATAAAGGTGTAAGTTCCTTCATTAAGACCATTTATTACGGTATTTGCTCCTTTTCCTTCGGAAGTTGTTTTATCCGATAAATTGGTCAATGTCCATGTGCCTGTTGCAGGTAAACCACTTATTGCAACACTTCCTTTTACTCTACACGTAGGTTGAGTAATTGTTCCTATTTTTGGTGCCAATGGTGTTAATGGCTGGGTATTTATTACAACCTTAGCTGATGCTACCGAAATACATCCGACTTCATTGGTAACCGTGTAGGTATATGTACCCGGTGCAAGTCCTGATATAGTTGTACTTGTTCCAGTTCCTGTGGTAACTATTGCTCCCTGAGTTCTTGTTAATGTCCATGCTCCTGTCGGTAAATCATTTAGAACAACACTTCCTGTTCCAAGAAGACAAGTCGGATTTGTTATTTCTCCTACTAACGGTGCATCCGGTGTTATTGGCTGAGGATTAATAACCACATTAGCTGATGCTAAGGAAGTACATCCAGAAGAATTAGTAACTTTGAATGTATAAGTTCCTGATTCAAGGCCTGTTATTGTTTTACTTATTCCTGTTCCGGTTATAGTTGTTTCATCAGGTAATCTTGTTAATGTCCATGTTCCCGTTGCTGGTAAACCATTTATTACAACACTTCCTGTTTCAACATTACACGTAGGTTGGGTAATTGTGCCTACTGTGGGTGCTGTTGGTATTGCATTTACTGTAATTGCCAAAGTTGAAGGTTTACCATCGCCAAAATCATTATGACCTTTTACGGTTATGTTTCCCGAAATTGCAGAAACCTCATAATTCACTGTAATACTTGATGTTGTGCTGGTTCCTGTTGCTCCTGGTGGCAGTGTCCATACGTATGAGGAGGCATTTAAAATTGTTGGAACGGAATAAATTACTGAATTTTGTCCCTTACATACAGTATTAAAACCGGAAATTTGTCCTGCGTCAACCGGTAAATAATTGACCTGATTAACCGTAATCACTACAAAATCTTCCTGTGAATTAACTGTTCCATCATTAACCACAAGATAGAAAGTGTAGTTTGTATTTGTTGTAACCGCAGGTGCAGTGAATGTTGGTTTTTGAGCTGTGTTTGAACTTAGCGTTATTCCCTGAGGGGCTGACCATGTGTAAGTAAGCGTATTTCCATCAGCGTCTGATGATGCCGAACCATCCAAATTAACAGTCGTGCCTTCGTTAACAGACTGGTCTGGCCCTGCGTTGGCAACAGGTGCTTTATTCACCTGTTTTACGGTAATCACTACAAAATCTTCCTGTGAATTAACTGTTCCATCATTAACCACAAGATAGAAAGTGAAGTTTGTATTTGTGGCAACCTCCGGAGCTGTGAATGTTGGTTTTTGAGCTGTGTTTGAACTTAGCGTAATTCCCTGA
>CAILKW010000752.1 GCA_903834845.1 uncultured Bacteroidia bacterium
AAACATAACTTATTAATTTTTACAACTTTGTTTATCATGGATTCAAATAGATTCAAATTTAATAGAAATATTGCGTTATTGATAACGTTTATGTTGCTGAATTTCAGTAATGCGTTTAGTCAGGATTACGACATGAGCTTCACTTTATCGAAAGGAGCTCAAACCCACCAGATAGGTTTTAATGGTTTAGGTTTTCTTTCAGGCGACTTCTGTGCCTGCACTTTTGTTCCACCCGGCAAAGTGGCCGATTATTTTGGCTTTCAGTATTTGCGCGACAATGATATAACCGGTATGGGCCACAATTCAGACTTTAGCAGTATTATTGGAAACAATATGCTTTATGTTCTCGACGACGCTCAAAAAGCATTGATTGTTCAAACGGCAAAAGCGCAGGTGGACATAATCAAACAATACGCCTATTTGCGATTTCCCCTGATAGATGCATTTGTAAGGATGCGCGACAGCATAATGCCTCCCGGCAGTCCGGGTTTGGATATAGCAGCGGTTAAGGCGTATTCTGCATATTTATATAGAGTTGACGGCAGAGTCAGCATCACAAGAGCGCAATTATATGCTAATATTATTAACAGTCTAACTGAAGATCAAAAACATTATATTGATAGTATCGCGGTTCTCGGAGCGAAAAATATGCCTGTACTACCAGAGCAAATTGACAAAAGGCCGCTGACCAACGATGAATTTGTTGGTGTTATGTCAATTGCAGATGATATATTTTCATGGTATGTAGGTAATTTAGATTCCGATGTTTATTTTTGTCCTGAAAGACAAGCTAATTATTTTGGAAGCTTTTATTTGAAAGATGCTCCGGCAATGGGAAACCCAAACTATTATATTGATACCAGCCTTTCACAAACCGGAGGTGCGCGATTTATTGCCAAATTAGACTCAGCACAAGCTGCGCTCATTGATGTGTTGTTTGATGCCCAAAAAATTGCAATGGATTCATTGGTTGCAAGAAGAACTGATATTTCGGAATTAATGAGAAGTTATTTGACTAACAGCATTGTTGATACGTCAGCAGTTTTAAGCTTGTCAGAAACTTACGGAGCTCTCGATGGTGAAATTTCATATTATTCTGCCACCAATTTTTCAAAAGTGAACTGGACTTTGACGAGTGCCCAAAAGGACAGCTTGATGGTTATCAGAAACCTTGATGATTTTCCCTGCGATGGAGCCTATTTATATTCAGAAAAAATTGCAATGCCAACCATTGAGAATAGTGATTTTCTGTTTTTACCGGCAAGTGCCGATGGTTTGACAGTTACGACAACGGTCAGTCCTGATAATTCAGGAACTATATTAGGAGCCGGTATTTACAATCAGGGTGATGTTGTTGTCTTAACCGCAACTCCCAAAACTGGGTATTCCTTCAAAAACTGGACTGAAAACGGGAATGAAGTATCTGCAAGTGCCACGTATTATTTTTTTATAACTTCCGATAGGATTTTGGTTGCAAATTTCATTGCCAATACATATTCTGTTTCGGTGAACATAAAACCGATTAACAGTGGTACAGTTACAGGGGCCGGTGATTACAATGAAGGTACAATTGTTACATTAAAAGCCACTCCTGATGACGGTTATACATTCAAAGATTGGACAGACAAAGGAACTTTATTATCAACAGACACTACCTATCAATTTACGATTAATAAAAACCTGATTTTAAATGCTAATTTTGAACAAATCAAAAATGTAACTGTATCAGGTAATGTTGGAATCGAAGGAGCTTCATTAAGCTACAATGATGGAACAGCTAAAACTGCAATTTCCGATATTAATGGTGATTATTCTTTTACGATTCCTTATAATTGGAGTGGAACAGTTGTCCCTTCGTTGGATTGCTACGCTTTCACCCCGGCAAGTAAACCTTACACGAATATAACTACAAATAAACCATCGCAAGACTACACGGTAGCAAGTAACTCTGGTGCAGTAGCAGGAAAAGTTACTGGGGGCAGTAACATCAGCATCGGAAGCACAAGCGGCGTTCTTACTCTTTCGGGTCACACCGGAACAGTTGTTAATTGGCAAAGTTCCGTTTCACCATTCAGCGTATGGACAGATATTGAAAACACAGCATCAACTTATACATCTGGTGTTTTAACAGAAACTACCCAATTCAGAGCTGTAGTGCAAAGCGGTATTTGTGAACCGGCTAATTCAGGATCAACGACAGTAACGGTAACACCAATTGCAAATGCCGGACCAGATCAATCTGTTGACGAAGGGACTACTGTCACTTTGGATGCTTCTAAGTCATCAACAACAAATGGAAATGTACTAACCTACTTATGGACAGCTCCTACTGGCATTACTCTGAATTCAACAACCGACGTAAAACTAACATTTATTGCACCTGAAGTTTCCACAAATACGAACTACACTTTTAGTCTTGTGGTTAATGATGGAATAATTGATTCACCTGAAGATAAGGTAGTGATCACAATAAAACAAGTCAATTTGGCACCGGCAGATGCAGGTACAATTTCCGGAGAAAAAAATGTATGTAAAGGACAAAACTCTGTAATTTATACAGTTCCAACAATTTTATATGCTTCTTCCTACGTATGGATATTGCCAACCGGTGCAACAGGCAACAGTACAACTTCCAGTATTACTGTAAATTATGGAGCTTCTGCTATTTCAGGTAATATAACGGTAAAAGGTTACAATGAATTTGGCTATGGTAAATTATCAACCTTGCCAATTACTGTAAATGCAATACCAACAACACCAACCGTAGGCACTATAACAAACCCAACATGTCTTTTATCAACAGGAAGTGTGGTTCTAAGTGGTTTGCCAACATCAGGAACGTGGACATTGACAAGATTGCCGGATGAAACAACTATCACAGGAACTGGGTCGAGTAAAACAATTTCCGGAATCGAAGTAGGAACTTACACATTTAAAGTTACCAATGCCAATGGATGTACTTCATTAACATCAGCCAGTGTGGTAATCAAACCACAACCATCAATACCCGATGCACCAACTGTAGGAGATATTACCCAACCAACATGCACCGTTTCAACCGGAAGTGTTGTTTTAAATGGTTTACCTGAGACATTAACATGGACATTGACAAGAACTCCTGGCCTAATATCTACAACCGGAACAGGTACAAGTAAAACTATTACAGGACTTGCAACTGGTACCTACACCTACACAGTTAAAAACTCTGTTGGATGTATTTCTGCAGTATCCGATAATGTGGTTATCGAAGCCCAACCTGTAACACCAAAGGCACCAACGTTAGGAACTATTACTCAGCCCACATGTGCTGTTGCTACAGGAAGTGTCGTTTTAAATGGCCTGCCTGCTATCGGTTCTTGGACTTTAACAAGAACACCCGGTGGAATAACCACATCAGGAACAGGTGAAAGTACAACAATATCAGGCCTTGAAGTCGGAACATATACTTACAAAGTT
>CAILKW010000753.1 GCA_903834845.1 uncultured Bacteroidia bacterium
CGATTGACCACCATATTGTAAAAACTCTCCAGGGAAACCCCAGTGTCCATAGTTCTCAAGCCAGGTAGTCAACCCGTTTTTATGACTCACTTCTCTTAAACCAGCCACATAATCGTACGAAACTTTATCGGCAACCATACGCCGGAGATCCCAAAGAAAACGATCTGAAATGTCGCGGCTACCTACTACATGGCCCTTTAAAACAGGAAGATAAGGAATCGGACTATACCCATATTTTATTGCAAATTCTTCTATCAGGCCATCCGTCCAATTCTGGCCTCCTGTTTCGTAGCTGTCCTCAACTACAACTTTCCAGGTTTTTCGATCTGCTGCAGGAACGCGGCGAAGAATCTCACCGAGAAAAGCATCGAAATGTGCGGAGATATGCTTTTTGCTCATTTTATCAGTTTCCAATCCTGTTGCTTCAGGTGATGCAGGGCCGTTAGTTGCACCTGTTGTTGTCATACCTGTTTGCATAATTTTCCATTTACCTGATGGAACGTTCCAATTGATCGTTCCATCAGCTTTGGTATTCTTAGTAATATCAATAACGGTTTTCGGATCAATAATCAGAGATTGATTAGTAATTTCAGGTTGTGCTGACCATAAATAATCTTTCCAGTAAGGAAGAGGAGTCTGAAACATCTTTGCAAGCGATTTTTCAGGGTATCGTTCCAATTTTGGAATAGGAGACAAATCAACTTCTGCTATTCCACCAGCAACAGTTACCTCATTGACAATCAAACGAAAATGGTTTGATTTAGTATCCGGAATTGACAGAACAATTGGAGCAAAAGGTTCGAAACCGACATTAATGGCAGGGTTACTCCGGTTTATTTCAAAGCTTTTCAGAGAACGGAAGCCATTTCCATCCTTTACCAACAATTCACCTTTTGCTTTAGTCCTTTTTTCAGATGCATTTATTATCAGGCTTCTGACGGTTGTTTGTTCAGTTGTTACGAAATCAATGGTAAGAGTTTTATTTTGCTGAAGAGCAATTTCAGTTTTGATGTCACCGTCGCAAATGAAAGTTATATTATCAATACCCGGGACAGACGAAATTTTGGGATTAAGTGAAATGTATGCTTTCCCTGCATCTTCAGGGACTTTATAAGCTATCACATTTACTAATTGAAAGTCTTTATTTGGTGCAGACAATTTGTCATTGAACAACTTAGGGCCTGCTACTTCAATTTCAGAAGAGTTTAAGTAGCGCATGGACTGTTCGTTCTTCACCCAGGGACCGCCTGATTGGCTCCATCCCGGACTGTTAAATATTCCAATCTGTATGTTTAAATCGGTGGCTGTCTTTAGAGCTGTGTGCAAAATATCCCACCATTCGTCAGAAAAAATTTTTACTTTGCCATAAGGAACACCCTGACCACCAATATTCCCAATAAAAGCGCGATTAATTCCTACTCGTTTCATTGCGTTAAGATCTTTAATCACACCCTCTTTCGAAATATTGTCTGACATCCAGTACCAGTAAACACTTGTCAATACCGAATCGGGAATCGTTTTGAATCCTGACTCAATTACGGAAAAATTGGGTTTAGTTTTTGGAGTTTCTGCTCTTGCTGCAACTATTCCAACACTCATGATTAAAGTAATCTGAATGAACCAATTAATTTTGAATTTCTGATAATTAATCAACATATAATTATTTGTTTTTAGTGTTTATTATATTTCGTGTTCAATAACTTTTGAGAAATACTAAATAATAGTTTAATAATAATCATTTTCAAATATCCTTTTCAACAATTATACTGTATATGCCACTGCCAACAGATTTGGATAAATAAAAAAATGGAAATAAAGGATCTTCGGTGATAATGTAAGTTTTTTCTTTTCCATTTATCGAAATATGCTGTTTCTCATAAATCTTTGGGATATAAATATCTGCGCTACAGTTTGCTGGTATTTGTATTTCCCATAAGAATGTTTTATCTTCCCACTTCCATTTACTGACAATTGTCCCATAAGGAGATTCGTAAGAACCTGACGCATTTTTAAGTTTTAATGTGAAATATGGACGAAAAACAATATTTTTGAAACCTGACGACTTTTCATCCTGATGTATCCCGGCAATTCCCCTGAAAAACCATTCATCGTATCCTGAGTTCATCGGATGACTGTGCGAACGCCTATTAAGATCTACATTACTTAACATATCGTCAACAGGCAAAACTTCCCAAAGTGTAGTAGCATCAAATTTCTCCCACATATTAGCGAAACTATGGTTTCCGGTTTTGGTAAAGATACTAAAGGCCAAATCTTCAGCTCCATTCTCAGCAAGCGCCGGAAAAATCCGACCTAATCCGAAAATTCCTGTCTGAATAAAATTATTGCTTCGGTTTGTAATGTCTTGAACAATAGTTTGTACAACCTCATGAATTTTCCCATCAGGAACCAATCCAAATTGAATGGCCATTGAATTTGCAGTCTGACTGCCGTAGGTGTTTTTATTTGAATCAAAAAACTGTTGGTTGAACTTTTCTTTTACTTTTTCTAATCTTTTGGAATAATATAAAGCATCCGAATTATATCCAAACAGATAAGCTGTTTTTGTAAGAATAGAAAGATCAAGATAATGAAAGGCAGTAGAACTAAGTGGCACAGGACAATCTATCATCTTATTTCCTCCAGGCGGACACCAATCACCCAAACCATGCATTACAATATAGTCTGGAAACTTTTCTGAAATATAGTCCACCCATGTTTTCATATCGGGATAAAATTCGCGCAGAATGTTGGTATCGCCGTAGTATTGATAGAGGTTCCATGGTATTTGTGTTGTTGCTGTACCCCAATCGGGAGAGGCTATCCCACTTGTTCGTTTTCCGGGAACTATCATGGTTGGAATTCCGGCAGGCTTAGTTACCATGCTCCTATCATTAAAATTAACTCCAAAATAGAGTTCCTTTTTTGATTCGCGGGCAGAGGAACGTAAATCGTAAAGGTATTTAGTCAGGAAAAAGCGGGAGTCAAAATTCCGAATCAGAGTTGTGGCAATTGAATGAGCATCACCTGTCCAGCCACATCGCTCACGGTGAGGACAATCAGTCGGAATACCATGAACATTGCTTTTAATTGTCCATAAAGCCAGATCATGTAATTTATTTATTTGTGGATCAGAGCAATTGAATTCACCCGATTTTTTCATCGAACTGTAAACTACAACCCCCGTAAGTAAATCTATATCAGGCTTTTTTTCTAATCCTGACACCTCAACAAATCTGAAGCCGTGGTAAGTAAAATGCGGTTCCCAAATTTCGGTGCCATCTCCTTTACATATATACTGATCGGTTTGTACGTATTTGGTAGCAAAAACACCTGTTGAGGTAGGATCTATATTATTATCTTGGGAAATTTCTTCCGAAAAACGTAATGTGATTTTTTGTCCTTTTTGTCCTTTGATCTTTAGCCGTGCCCAACCGGCAAAATTTTGCCCAAAGTCAAAAACACATATATTCTTTGAAGGAAATAGAATTCTTTTTGCAAGGATTACTTCCATTTTTTTGATAGGTTCAACCAATTGTTCAACAATTTTAGGAGGGAAAATTGTTGGGTATTTTACAGGTTTCCAGCCATTATCATCACTTCCGACTTTGCACCAGTCTGCTACTTCAAGATTGGCATCATAAATTTCGCCTGCATAAATATTATTGAAAGTTACCGGCCCGTCTTTCCACTTCCATGAATCATCAGTACAAATAGTATCTGATATTTCGTCTTTATATTTTAAAATTAGTTGGGCTATTGCTATTGGGTGACCATAAGACATTGACGGCGACCAAACCAAACATTGATTAAACCAACCGTTTCCAAGCATGATTCCCAAATAATTTTCTTGCTTTATTTCTGTGACAGGTATGTCATAAGAAGTATAAAAAGCATAATCGTCGTAATTGGTTTGAGCCGGTTCCAATACCCTGTCACCTATTTTCGACCCATTGAGGTAAACCTCGTAATAACCAAGACCACAAATATATAATCTTGCAGAAACAATTTTATGATTATCTTTTAATTTAAATGCTTTTCTCAGCAAAGGCATTGGAGACTCATTTTTATATTCGGAAGTAATCCAATGTGCTTTCCAATTTTGAGGATAAATTAATGGTAGGTCAAAGCTTTCGGCGCTGCTCCATTTAAATGATTTTCCATTTTTTTCCCACACTCTAACTTTCCAGTAATATTTTTCACCGGTTGCGAAAGCTTTCCCTGCATATTTTATATATAGTTGTTCATTGGATAGAATTTCTCCGGTATCCCAATAATCGCCTATATTGTTATTGATGTTTTTTTCGGAGGTTGACACAAGAATCTGATAAGCACCCTGTGTCCAGTTGTTAGTTTTTGATTTTAGTTTCCATGAAAAAGTGAAATTATCTTTCTGAGCAACTCCAAAAGTCAGATTATGAGTTAATTCAAAAATCTCAAAATCTTTGGCTTTGTTTTGGCATGAAAACGCCGATAAAACCAGAAAGAAAGCACAATATTTCAGGAGTAATTCAGGCATAAATTTGGTATAAGTATTTTTTTAATTTAAAAGAGATCGTCTCAAAACTTATTCTTTGTATATAATCTATAAGGCACCCTACATTTGCAACAAAAAATCCAGCTTCGAAACAACCTCTTTTATACTTTTCAATTAGGGTCTGTAAACAAGTTTAACATCATCTACAAATCCGCTATTGTCTCCTCCTTTAGCATTGGTTCCCGTGATAGTAATTTTATGACTACCGGCTGTGGCTGTGAAAGTATCTGAAACAAATAACTCGAAATCAGCCGTTGCAGGTTGTACCTTTCCAATTAACTTAGTATCAAAATAGACTTCAAATGTTTGAGCCTGGGCACCACGTTGCGCAACCTTAAAACTAATAGCATAATTACCAGCCGGAAAATCAAAGGTTTGCGATAGCGATGCACCCTGTTGAAATAGAGCTGTTTGAACACCCTCTGGAGCAGTCTTGGCTCCAAAAGCACTTCCATTTGCCTGCATACCTGCACCTCCACCTGTAAAAACCCAGACATTTGGTTGTGGATTCATCACAAAACCTGTTATTACAGGTGCTTCAAATCCACCATTTGGAATGGCAGGAACCGGAGGCGAAAGTGTAGTAAATTTTTGTTCGTTTCCATACAAAACACCCTGAGAACTTATTGCATAAGATCTTACATAATATGTAGTTCCCATAGCCAAATTACTCAAAGTGCTTACAAATGCGCCGGTACCTGTTCCATCATTCGTTTTTGTAGTCAGGTCAACAGTGGGATTAGGCAGTGTACTCCAACACACGCCACGAGAGGTAATACCTCCACCTACATCCGCAATAACTCCACCTGTTTTGGCTGAGGTTAAAGCAATTTCAGTAATAACATTTGTCGTTACGAATATTTTGACTATGATGGTTTTTCCGGATATTATTGATATTCCGGCTTTATCATAAACATTTAATGTGAGTTGCATTTCACTCGTTACTTCAACAGACCCTGAAACCTTTTCACTTGAGCTCGTAGAATAACTAATAATAGAAACATTCGAATTAACTCCGTTTACATTTTTGATCAATGCCAATCGCCCCACCTTTCCGGAAGATTGAACTGTAAATTCATAATTCATATAAGAGTTCAATGAAAGAGCAACCTGATCAACGGCTTTTCCGTTGATCGTTGACTCAATAGTGGTAGTTACCGTTTCCAACTGTTCCTTACACCCAGTCAGCAGCAAATTGATTATAGAAAAAACCCCAAAGAGATAAATAATATTTTTTTTCATTTTTTAAATAATTAAAAATTTACTTTTGAACCACCATTTTCAGCTTGATTGTTTGCTGATTACTACCAGCCTCACTTTTTCGGTCAACGGTCTTTACAAGTATTAAACCATACTTACCCTTCTGGGTTTTAAATGCAACAACATCACCGTCTTTTAAATTGACTGCCGCTTTTCCGGCATCTATTCCAAGTACTGAAGGGAAATCAGTAGCTGTACCATAAGATTGTTGAAGACTGGCTGCATCAGCATTTGTATAAGTTAATGCACGTTTAAAATTAGTTACATTATTAGCTCCAATAACAGGATATGAAGCGGTTTTCCCAAAGTCGCTGAATGAGACCAGACAGGCTTTAACATTGACATTACTTTCCATATAAATGAAACCGAAATCAATAGCAGCGGGGTCCGCAGCAGTATTGGCAGCAAATAAAAGGAGGCCATATTGTGTGCTGCAAAAGGTTTTTGAAGTTCCGTCTGCCATTGCATCCATCATTAACAGATCGTCAAATTCTGAAACATCAAGAAGTGCATTAAGTTGCAAGATGGTAATTTTGCCTTCCGCATCAATTGCACCTACTGATATCATCAGATCAGTGCTTGCAACTAATGTCCCTTCTACTGTATATGTATTTCCTTCCAGATCACCTGTTACAGCCTCTTTCCTTAGAAATAACTGACTGTCAGTATTAAGTCCAATTCCTTTGCGCACAAAAACCTCTACCTTCGAAAGATTGGAAGAAGATTGGATTTCGTATTTAAACTTTACCGAAGTTCCCAGCGTGACCTTTATTTCTTTGACTTCAACGCCGTTTAAATAGCCCTTTACAGTTGGTGCAGGATTTTCATCTTTAGTGCAACCTACCATACTCAGGCAAAGAAGCATAACACAAAAGATGTATGTGAAGCGATATGTTTTCATCCTCTTAAAATTAAAGTTGAATTGTAGTTTTGACATATTGATTTATTATTAAATCATTACCAGCCTGTTGTTTGCGACCAATTCTTGTATTTTACCAACTCACTGAAAGGAATCGGATACCAATACATCGTAGGTGCTGTAAATTTCCGGTCTTCGATTTTTACGACTTCATAAGAAAAGGTGTTTGTACCTGTCTTGGTGATCCTCATACCTCTTAAAGGGGCATTTTCGGTTTGTGCACCAATCATCCAGCGGCGTACATCCCAAAAACGGTGGCCTTCGAATGCAAGTTCGATTCTTCGCTCATTACGAACTTTTTCCCTGAAATCAACTTGCGATAAGCCCGTAGCTATTGCTGGCATTGCTACACCTGTCCTTGCACGGATCAGGTTAAGTGCTGCTCTTGCTGAAAGGGTATAATTAGCAGGAATAACATCAGGCCCATAAGCCTCATTCATAGCTTCTGCATAATTCAACAGGATTTCGCCATAACGGAAG
>CAILKW010000754.1 GCA_903834845.1 uncultured Bacteroidia bacterium
ATTGGTTTTTGCCCCAATACCGAAATCGAGAAGGATTTGCCGGAAAAGTTCTTCTTTTACTTTTTTAGGAAGTATTCCTTCTTTCAAATCGAATTGAAACTGTATATGTACCTCTGGTAGAATTTTAAGGAACATCAGCGGGATAGGATTTGTAAAAGGGGACAATTTGGGCTCTTTTCTGTTAAGATGAGGGGTGATGTAATCTTCAGCTATAAAGGGCTTTGCGTTGTGATAACCTGTGTGATTGATAGCCGGATGGTCGGATGAAATTATATAACCATCGTAAAAAATATCACGGTCATAGACACAAAGTGTTTGATAAACGAATTTTTCTTTACCATCTTTTTTCTCAATCTTATACGAGCCTTCTTCATTTTTGGCAGGTTTTTCGCCGTTAAAAAGTTCCTTTTCCAATAGGTCAATAAACTGTTTTCTTTCTTTGTCGTCTTTTTTATCGAACTCCTTCCCTAAATGGTTATCACTGATTAATTTGACGTTTACATCACGTATATCGCGAATAACAGAAGCGATATAATCATATTTCTCCGGCTTGTTTGTAACTTTATCACGTTCTGTTTGAGGAAATATGGAACGCAAGCACCCTTTAACCGTACTACCCGGAATACACGGATATCCTGTTGCATGGTCGAAAAAGAACCCAAGTTTAAACTCACCCATTTCACCTGTTTCGTGGGTGTAGCCTGTGCCCATAGTAAGGCCGGGATAAATGGTTTTGAAATTAAAACGTGGATTTGGGGCAACAGTAGCCAATTGTTGACTAATTGCTTCGTTGAATTGTTTGCCGAGAATCAAACTGTTTTTTTTATCAAAGTGTTCTTTGAAACAATCTTTCTTTTTTTCAGGCGATAATACTTTAACCGCGGTAAACAACCTGACAGGATCTCCATTTATGTGCAGATAGTCTTTGTAATAAAGCCATCCAATGTTAGGTGTGCTCATGGTTCAATTAGTTTAAAAGTTCGTATAGCCAATTTCACGGCAATGGAGGCATTAATGATTTCGTTCATAACCATTTGCTGCTTGTTGCCATCTTGCATAACCCGAAGAGCGTAATCGAACAGATCTTGATCACTAATTATTTCGGGTTTTCTGTTTACTTTTATAACTTCAAAAATAGCTTTCAACAAATGGCCTGTTTCTGCCTTTTTATGGTCGCTGCCCTCAGTACCTTTGTACATCGCCAATGTTGGCAATAACCCACTTTGGATAATGCCTGCACCAAAAGCTGAAATGTACCCTTTGTATGCTTTGTTGACAGATTCGTTTTTAGCCAAATTAGCTTGTACTGAAGCAATTGCTGCGGGAATCAATTTTTCTACTGCTCTCATGGTTTACAGCGTATTAAATTTGCAATAACCGTAACCTATTGTTGCATTAGCCCCGATTTGGAAGAATTTTTTAGTATCCAGCAAATCATCTAAAAATGATTCTATTGAAGCATTACTCTCAGAAGGAATCAAGGTAAACTGGAAGAAACGTGCGAAACGAGGAACTACTTCTTCGTACCAAAGGTTTTTGCTCAAGCCATTTTCGAGTTGATTTCGGGCAATTACCGGCAATTGGTTGCAGAGATCTGAAAAATCTTTTGAATTAAAAACAGCAAGGTTTGGGCCGGTTATTTTTTCGATTTCGGTAACAGATATATTGATTTTTACAGTTGCTTTCCAATCTTCCAATTCCGGACTTGCACCGAACGAATTATTAAAAATGAAAGGTCCGCCTTTTTGAGTGACAACTTTATCACCTTCCTTAAACAATGCAATTATGGTATCAATTTCCTTTATAAGAGCAGGTTTTAATTGATAACCTGTACTTTCGGCTTCCTGTTTTAACTCCATCAAAACATCAACAGACGTAGCCATAAAATAAGGAATTGCATTGCTGCGTACCGGAATTGACAAAAGATATGCTGCCAAAAAACGGCATTTACCGGTGTCCATTTTATCATCTTGCTGATGCGAACCAAAAACCTCGCGGACAAGTTCGCTGGTTGTTACTTTCTTGTCGTCCTTTATTATAGGGTTAATAAACTCATAATATTCACGCAATGCACCTTTTAGAGAAGAGCTGTGAATGATTGGCCGATTTGTTGAAGGTTCGCGTTGTACTAACTTATCTATAATGCCATAATTGGCATCACCACTGCCTACATGAAGGTTGGTTTGAAAATTAAGGATGAATCCTTTTGAAACTAAATTTGCCATAATGATATTGGTTTATAAGTGATTAATGATTTTAATGTAATTGTAGCCGATTGCACGGTGCTGATTTTTCTTGATGATAGTTTTAACGGTATCCAATTGAGTATCTGTAACCCAAATAACTGTACCTTTTTTAAGTAATTGATACTTATTGCTTCTTACTGGCGAATCATACTTCGACCGGACGTTTTCATATTTTGGTTCCATCCTGTTGTAATCGGAGGTATTGACAACCTTAGTTCGCGAATTTCTGAAATCAATCATTGTGTTGCTCATAAAAGTGATATGTCCGGCAATTTCATCGCAAACAACACAATCACTGATACATACAATCTTGTTCAGGGAACTATGCCGGTTTTCGTACAAACCTTTATAAAATCCTGAATCTTCCTGAAAAGGTGATTCTTTCCCTTTATAATCAGAAACAACCATGTGGAAAGGCGATTTTTCACCACCAATCATAATCCGACCGGATTCAAAGGTTTTGGCAATTTCGCGATCTATTTCCACAAAAAAAGTGAAACAGGTTTTTTCGGGGAATGTGTAGGAAAACTGTTTGTAAAATCCCTGATCTTTCGCACCTTTTTCTTTTCGCGATGATTTTTGGATCCCCGGTTTGCCAATTTCAGTAAATACACCATTTTCGGGTAGTGTGCCTTTTTTTACGAACTCTTTATTATTCAAATAATTAAACCGAGTCCCATTTTTGGTAACAAGAAGTTCCATGATTTCATATTTGCCAAGATAGCTGTCACCCACCGAAACAATTTTGGGGAATATTACATCAGGATAAATTAAAGTCTGTCCGCTACCTTTAAAGCTAATTTCTACCTGCGAAAGGGTTTCTGTATCCTTTGTATTTGTTTTGTCTTTCTTCTTTTCTTTATCCTTTATCTTATCGAAATAATATTCAAAAGCCTCAGGGAATAGTAAATCCTGTTCTTTTGAAATAAAAATTGGTGAAATGTTCAAAATAGAACCGTAGGTTGTCACTTCACCATTGATATTGTAACTTTCTTCGCCAATTAAACCTGAGGCTTTAGTTTCGTTCCCTTTAACAGGAATACAATCGTTTTGAATAAGCAATTGATGTCGGAGCATACCCAAAACACCGCTTTGCTGAGGATAAAAATTGGAATGAACAAAATAATTGGAATCTTCGCCTTCGCCAAAATGTTGTTCGCCTCCAAAGAAGAAAACATCCATTGGCCTAAGGTCAACCTGATAAACGATAGGTTTACTCATCTGATTTACTGTTTTAGAAGTGAATAAAGCGCAATGCGGCATAAGTTTTTTCGACAGCAGTTTTTACACGTTTGGTGTGGGCTTTTTCTTTTTCTTCATCTTTCAAAGTTGAATAGTCTTTAGGTAGCTCAATATCCATAAATGATTGCACCAACATGTCGCGTACAGCATGAACAAATCCTTTTTTTGAACTATGGATCTCTTCATCGAAGAAATTATCGAAGAAATTTTCAATTTTTTCTTCAAAATTATTCAAACTAAATAGCTCGGTCAACAACACCATATTTTCTGCAATCCGGTATTGTAACGAACTAATAAATTCAATATCAGGATTAAACGCTTGTTTCAGGAGGTTTTTGAAATGAACTTTGTAATCATCCTTATTTTTACCGAAGGTTGTTCCAAAGGTTTGCCCTGAATGTTTAATGAATTTAAAGGCCACTGCATTTTTACCATCAAACTCTTTCGCTTCGTTAAACAACAATTCGCGGCTGCTTACAATAGCTTCGGAAAGGGGGAACTTGTAATAAGAGATTGAAAGGCCCCACGATAATGTTGGTTTAGGTTTTGCGAGGATTGTTGTTAATTTCGGTTTTTCGCTCACTTCCTTTTTAAACAACTCGTCCAGTGTATCAATCAAGTGAAAGATGGTAGGGATTTCAGCTTTAGCTACCGCCACAGGTGCAAAGAAAAGCAAGTCGTCACCACCAGCATAGACATTGGTTCCACCATAATTCCGGATTTCATCAGTAGCTTTTGAGGCAAAACTGAAAAGTGCTTCAGATAAGATTCCAACGCTAACAGGATTATTGCCAATTTCCCGAATGGTTCCTCCAAGATTATCGCCATCGGCATGTACTATTGCAATGTATTTATGATAATTTCTGAAATCGGCTTTAAAGGCATCGGGCTTGGACAATTCCTGTATAAATTCATCCTGACTTTCAAACTCAGATTTCTTCGACATTCTGCCATTTTGGACGAATTTATCTTTAATATGTATCTTTACGAGTTTCTTATAAAGCTCTGGTTTTATAGTACTTAATCCCTGTGATGCGATTTCCGGAATGGAATCAAAAACAAAACCAAAATCACCACCGGCAGCAAAAGCATCCTTATAAAAAACCTTTCCGTTAAGTTTGTTTATTGTGTCAGACCAATCAATTTGCCACGAATTATGGAAGATTGGGTTTTGCAATTCAAGCGAATCGAGGTAATTAGTAACCGCTTCAACAATATTCTTGCCCTCTTCCAAATCGAAAAGAACTACATTCAACCTAAAATAGGATTGTAAAACTTCAAGCGTAACATTTGTATTTGAAGCTATTACATCAAGAACGGTATCGGCAGTATTTTTAAAATCCTTCAATGCCTGGTCTTTCTTTGCCGTTTCGATTTTTACGATCATCCGGTCATGGTACAATCCGGTTCCTTTTTTCAGATTGTCGTGTTTATCCCGGTGTGGCATTAAAATATCATCTGCTTTAATTGTTTTTGCGGTGATCAATTTAGCAATGATTTCGCGCATCAGCCATGAAAACAGGTAGCTGCTGCCCCAAACTTCGCGCGTCCGTTGCGCCTGCGAAAGTGTCTTGTAAATGGGGCCGATAGTAAGAGCGAGATAAGTATTACTCATTTGCATAGTTATTAAAGATTGTAATTAATTTTTGGTGTCTTTTATACATACAAAATTTGGTTTTTAATGTAAACCCATTGCCGTGGCTTTAGGGATTCCATAGTGACTAAATCAACTTTTTTACCTAAAATTTTCTCAAGTTCATCGGCAAGATCAATAAATTCGATTCCTATTCTACCATTAAACGAAACCAAGATATCAACATCGCTTTCAGGTGTGGCATCACCCCGTGCCCGTGAACCAAAAATGGCCATCTGCTCGATAGGATAACGTGTTTTCAGCTCCGGTAGTGCTAAACTGATCTGACTTTGGATATTGTTCATAGTAAAGTTTTAAGTTATTGTAGGTAAACTATATAGTGTTTCATATTATTTAATAGAAACGTTAATTGAGTTTCTCCCAGTAAAATCAATAGCAGTAAAAGAATATTTTAAACTTTTATTGTATTGGCTAATAAGCTGACTTAAATCAATTCCGGCACTTGGTGTAGATAATCTTTCACTCCTACCATTACCCTCAAAACTGAATGATTGGTTGCAGATTGGATCCCAAAATCTATTTTCCGGAATTACGTAAATCTCAGCTCCATTGTTATTTATAACAGGTTTAAAGGTAATTGGAGACTTATGTCTGTCAATGGTATCATGTTTAACATCTACTCCAAAATCAAAGCTTGGGTACGTTGCAGGACCTGGATTTGATGGATTTTGTCTGTTTTTAAATTCAAATTTAGGTGAAAGACCTAATAAAGCACGTGTAAATTTAGTGTTAGTAAGAACACCTGCAACAGGAAAAAACTTTTGTTTTAGCCAGGGTTTTTCCCATTGCACAGAGTGATTGGAATACATAAAATCCCTAAAAAAAGATGGATGATAGTGTACAAATGACCTTCCCGTATTCCGGTTTAGGTAATAATAATTTACACCGGACTTAAGTCTTTGATAATAATAATTTATCACAAATAGCATATTAATCCATTCCTGCGGTTGAATCCTTAAACATGTGATTCCTTTCAGATATTGATCTATACCCAAATAACCATTTATATCATCTTTATGAAAGAAAAAAGAACCGTATCCCTTGTTCTGTCTTGTACCAAAGTTATTTTTCGCAAGAAAAAAGGGGAAAATTTCTTTTATTTTAGTTCTAATGTCTTGGTTTAAACTAATAATCTGAACTTTAACCTTTTCAGCAGTTGCCAGGCACATTGGCTTTTTCGCATAATCATCACCCATATTTCCAAAATACATCGGGATTTTATCGTCTTCGGTAATTAACTCAATGATATTGTTAATACAAACGACAGAAACCTTATAGTCTAAGGCAACATGTTCATTCTTTCCATTTCCAACCAACCAATTTATCCATAACTTTTGATCGTCATTATCCGGTTTTTGTGCCTTTCTTTTAAAAACCTCATGTGAATTTATGAATTTTGGTTCTCCGTGTCGCTGAGGTTCATAGAAATTAAAATCTACTTTTTGCTCCCGCAATAGTTCTTCA
>CAILKW010000755.1 GCA_903834845.1 uncultured Bacteroidia bacterium
ACAGCCCCAATGATTATCAAACATACTCACAAGGGCTGTTTTAAGGGGTCAAAATGAAGAAACAACAACATATAACATCGTGCAAGCGCAATTGCCTGCCGCAGGCGCAACACAGGCAATATGCGCCTGCACATCCGTTAGGTGGCAGTGTAGAAAAAAAAAGACATACAAATTTCATTTGCTGTAAACAACAGTTTTACGACAAAGCCCAAACTGAACAACTAACTGAAAATATATTCAATTGATAACGCTAAAAAATGACAAAATTAAAGTTTTAAAAGACTTAGGCTTTCAAGTTTCAGTTTGTAAGACATTTAGTGTAAGCATTCAAACAATGTGGGAGTTTCTTTTATCGGAAACAGGTATTAATATCTGGTTGGGGGAAATCAATATAGACGACTTTGAATTACAAAAACAGTTTGTTACAAAAGCAGGTATTGAAGGAAAACTCACTGTATTTGTTCCTGATTGTCATTTGCGATTTAAATGGAAGTTGAGCAGTTGGGAAAAGCCATCAACAGTAGAACTTAGAGTTAGAAATTCAAAAGGAAGAGCATCTGTAATTTTTCATCACACAGGCTTTTTTAAAATTGAGCAACAAGAGGAATTAAGAATTTATTGGAAAAATATCATTTCAAAAATGATAGAGAATCTTGCAAATAAAAATGATTGACAACCAGACTAAAAGACATATTCGATTGACAGCAATTGAATTTGCTTATACTGGTGCATCTGGATTAATTCGTTAAAGCTTTTTATGGCGACTAGAACAAAGATTAAAATAGTTGACGATGACCACATAAGAGTAGAAATCGACATTTTGTGTGAACAGACGAACCAGATTAACTTGGCTAAATGGGCGATTAATTGCGCAAAACACATATTGACATCGTCTGACAATGAAGAGTTTGACAAAAAGACAATCGAAAATGGATTTAGAATAAACGAATTGTGGCAAACAGGTGATGCAACTGTACATGAAGTAAGACAAGCTGGATTAAAAATACACAAAGTAGCTCGACAATGTAAATCTGAAATAACAAAAAATGCTATTAGAGCTTGTGGACAGGCTGTTGGTGTTGGACATATGAGAGAACATGCAATGGTTTGTTCTGATTATGCTATAAAAACAATACAACTAGCATTTCCTTACCAAATAGACAAAATTTCGCAAGAGAGAAAATGGCAACTCATTGAATTAAAACAACACAAATAATATGACTTTGCTCGCTTGAAAAGAGAAAACAAGTTTCGAGATTTTGAGCATATAAGAACTGAAAACAAATTACGAAAAGAAAGTTCAAATACCGACCACCTAACACACGCCTATGCGCACAGGCTGGCTGACGTGCATTTCGCAGGTTTTGCTCCCGCATTCACTTTGTCGCTAGGCGACAGTGATGCTCCCGCAAACCGCCAATGCCCTAAGCCTTGGTCGTTATGCCTTATTGTAAAACACCCCATTCGAAATGTACAAGGTCATCTACAAAATAACTTATCCTAACGGAAAAATTTATATCGGGAAAGACCTTGTAGATACATTACATTACTAAGGAAGTGTCAACAGCAAACTTATCGAGAAAGATTTTACAAGAGAACAAAGGAGAGATTTTACAATTAGAAAGGAAATACTTTTTGAAGCAGAAAATATTACGGACCAAGAAATAAACAAGAAAGAAGTTGAGTTTATTAAACTATATCAATCGAATAATCCGACAATTGGGTACAACCAATGGCCAAAATTTAAAGAAAACTTGAAATGAACTTCGGAAAGACAATTAAATATTTCTTATTGACGGAGACCCCAATGGTCATATGAGTTGTGAACTTTCTAACTGGTCTGGAAAGCCGTATTAGATTCCACGCATAAAAATTAAGGACTGCACTGACAGAGAATATTTAGTAAGTAATGGGGTTTATTTGCTTTTTGGGTAGGACGATGAAGGAAAAAATCAAGTTTACATTGGTGAAGCAGAATCTATTTTGAAACCCGCGCGAATCCTTTCGCGTGGTTCTATAAACTGCCCCGCTTCTTCTCAAATCCTTTCGCCCAGTTCATTAAACCTCCCACACTACAATAAAAAAAACGTCCTCAGCCAATTTAGTCGGGGGCGTTTTTATATATCAGCCATTCTATCAAGCAATTTTGTCCATCCCCAAATCCAGTTCAAGGGTATCGCCGGCCTCAAGCACAATATCGTCGCTATACGCACTTCAGTGTCGGGGCAATTTTGGGTTTGCTTAATAATTGTCCTGAACAACAAAATATTAGTTCATCACCCACATTATCAGTGGT
>CAILKW010000756.1 GCA_903834845.1 uncultured Bacteroidia bacterium
ACAGCCCCAATGATTATCAAACATACTCACAAGGGCTGTTTTAAGGGGTCAAAATGAAGAAACAACAACATATAACATCGTGCAAGCGCAATTGCCTGCCGCAGGCGCAACACAGGCAATATGCGCCTGCACATCCGTTAGCACACATATTATGACAAAAACGCTGCTTAATATAATTTTTTTCTTATTGACGCTAAGTTCAGCGGTTGGACAAACCAGTTTTTATGACCGACTTGCTGACTCTGCATTTGTTTTGACAAAGCAAAGAGTACAATATGACCCGGCATATTTTCAAATAGACTATCCAAATGGAGACATTCCTGCTGATAAAGGTGTATGCACTGACGTTTTAATTCGGGCTTACAGAAAACTTGGAATTGACTTGCAAAAAGAAGTACATGAAGACATGAAAGCGAATTTTGGTACATATCCAAAAAAATGGGGACTTAGCCGACCAGACAAAAATATTGACCACAGAAGAGTTCTAAATCTAATGACATTTTTTGCAAGACGTGGGACTGTAAAACAAATCTCACAGAATCCAAAAGACTATAATCCAGGTGACGTGGTTTGTTGGGATTTAGGTGGCGGAATTACCCATATTGGGATAGTTTCTAAGAAAAAATCAGCTGACGGACAAAGACATCTAATTATACACAACATTGGTGCAGGACAAGTCTTAGAAGACTGTTTATTCAAATTCAGAATAATAGGACATTACCAATATGAAAAGTAAAAAAAATACGTGTGCTAACAAACGCTATAGCAAATGCGGGTATTCGTGCTCGTTTGAACATTTGGAATCTTAACCTACATTTGTGTTGGCATCAAAAGGCAGAACAATCTAATCCCGCACATGCTATACCGTCAACCGTTATGCACCAGTTGTAAAAAGACGACAAGAAACAACTGAGAAATAAGGATTTACGGTTTGTAAAGCGGAAAAGAATTTTGGATTTGTCAGCTGCCAAAACCGTTTTTAACGCCGGGCGTGAAGACAAATCTTAGCAACTAAGTCAGCAAGACAAAAAGACGTTCTTTGGCGTGAAAGTTTCGGCGAAAAACGTACCAAGCAAATAGATTTGTCAGCTTCCAGGACAATTAACGCCAAGTTGCGAAACAAACCCAGGCAAAGAACTTTGCAGAATTGAAAACAAACCGTTCAGGGAAAATCAAAAACGAGTGTCTGACAGCAGAGAAAAAGAACAACCGGTGCATAACAAACGCTATAGCAAATGCGGGGTTTCGTGGTCGTTTTAACATTTGGAATCTTTACCTACATTTGTGTTGGCATGAAAGGGCAGAACAATTTAATCCCGCACATGCTATAGCGTCAACCGTTGGTGGCAAGTTTGACAAGACACCAGCCAATTTTAACAAATAAAACAAACAAAAAAATGAAAGTAAAAACGATTAGTATTCTGTTGTTGGCAACTTCAATTATTATGACAAGTTGCGGAAACAGTTCAACACAACCAACCACTGAAACAAAAACTATTGCTGTTTCAGCAGTAGCAAAACTTGACATTTTCAACGACATCAACAAAACAAGACAATTTCTGTCAGAAAATGGAATTGGGAAATTAGGTGAGTGGAAAAGTGACCAAATGGGAGGTTTTTTCAGTATCACAAATTATTTTCAATTTGGTGGTGGAACTATGCAAAACAACATTGCCTATTACTTGGAAAGTGAAAACGAAAGCTACATTCAGACAGCCAAACTCACTTTGAACATAAACAACAAAAGCGAGAATAAACAGGCTTTGACTAGATTCAAAGAGTTATCAGTTGCAACATTTAAAAGTCTATCGCTTGAAATACCAAAAGGACTTATTGAATCAATAGACACTGAAAAAGATTTTGAAAGTACTAACGACATTTTTTCTGCATCTGTAAAACTTGACAAAAGCAAAATTGACACTTGGACATTGAAAATAGTAACAAAATAACACTTAGCAAATGAGTAACTGCATAATTTGTGAAACTAAATTGGGAATGATGAATACCCCAATGTTTGGTATGGGAAAAACAAAAAACGGAGATAGAATTTGTGTTAGTTGTAACCAAAAATTAGCTAAGCGAAACACTCCTTTTTGTAACAGTATTTCTAAATATTCTACAGAAGAATTTTTAGAAGGTATCAAATACAAAAAAATGAAAGAAGTTCAGGAAAAATTGAACACAATGAACCCTAAACTTTTGAAAATGCCAGAAGCATTTGAACTTCCCTATATATTGACAGAAAGTGAAATCATTGAACGTGTAGAAGTTGGTTTTTTAAGCGAAGGTGCAAGTATGTTGAGTAGCGGTTTTATTGTTGTTACAGATTATAGAGTTTTTGTATTAGACGTAAATTCAAGTCCGACAAGCTCAAAAATGTCTATGGAGGATTTTCCACTAGACAAAATAACTTCAATTTCATTTGAACGTGGACTTGCAAAATCTAAAATCAAATTAGTTTGTAGTGGCAACACGACAAGCATAAATGTTTTACAAGGTGGTGATGAATTATCTCAATACATAAGAGAAAGAATTAACCAACCTAAAACAGCTAATCAGCCAATTCAAGCAAACAATAATGACCCAATGGAACAACTTAAAAAACTCAAAGACTTGTTTGACAGTGGTATAATTACGGAAACAGAATTTGAAACAAAAAAACAAGATTTATTGAGTAAGATATGAAACCTGCCACCAACAGGCGTTTGGCTCAATGGCGGGTGACGTGGTTAATTGAACATTCTACCTCGCATCAATTTTTGTGGTGTATTGACAGTTTTGTACTCCGAAATCCACCACTGCGCCAAGCGCCAAAACGTTATATGTAATTGTAAAAACACAGCCTTAAAAAAATCGGAGTTCGTTTGCAATCGAAATTCAAGCTGAAAGAGCTTGAAGTGCATGAAAACAGACAGGCGTCGAGAAAGGATTTATCGGAAGCCTGACTGCTTGCAGGC
>CAILKW010000757.1 GCA_903834845.1 uncultured Bacteroidia bacterium
TGGAAAACCATTTGCGGTAATGTTCAGAGATATTGAAACCGTTAAAATTTATGCTGAATTAAATGAAATTGAAGAACAATCTTTGCTTTCGTGGCGAAGGCCTATTGTTTTACTTCAAACGAAAAACCGCCCTAATCAACCCTTTCTTAGTAGTGATATTAATTCAGGTTTAAATCTTCTGGGTGTTATGCTTCCTTATATGCCCATTCATTACCAACTGTTTCGCAAAATAAAATCATCCGCAATAGTTTTGACAAGTGGTAATTTTAGCAGCGAACCAATTCTTATTGACAATAAAGTTTCTATTAAGAAATTCTCTCCCTTTGTTGATGCTATAGTTCTTCATAATCGCAGTATTTTTAATCGCACAGATGATTCGGTAGTAAGGATAATTAATCAGGAGGAGCGTATTTTCCGCCGTTCTCGTGGCTATGTTCCCGCACCGATTAGAACTACATTGAACACTGAAGGGATAGTAGCTTTCGGTGCAGAACTAACTAATTGCTTTTGTGTCGGTAAAGGACAAAAGGCATTTCTCAGTCAACATATTGGTGATTTGCAGGGAATGGAAACCACACTGTTTTATGAAGAAACAATTGCTCAGTTTCTTAAACTTTTCAGGATAAGACCCTCATTGATTACAATAGATATGCATCCGGCTTATATTTCAACTAAAACCGGCGTGAATTTCGGGGATCTTAAGGTTGTTAAAGTTCAACATCATCATGCTCATATTGCTTCATGCATGGCCGAACATAGGCTTGATGAAAAAGTCATTGGCGTGGCCTTGGATGGAACAGGATATGGTTCTGATGGTCACATTTGGGGAGGGGAATTTATGATTTGTGATCTTAATGATTTCGCAAGAGTTACGCATTTTGAGTACGTTGCTATGCCCGGTGGAGATCGGGCAACCGAAGAACCCTGGAGGATGGCGGTTTCATATCTTTACAAAGTGTATGGAAAGAGCTTCATTGATTTGAATATACCTGTATTAAAGCTGCTTGATCCTGAAAAAATCAGTCTTATTATTCTTATGATTGATAAAAATATTAATTGCCCACTAACTTCCGGTGTTGGACGATTGCTCGATTGTATAGCTTCGCTGTTAGATTTAGTGCAGGTGGCATCATTTCAGGCCGAAGGACCTATGCGACTTGAATCAATTGTTACGAACGATTGCACCGAAAGCTATTCTTTTAGCTGCGGTGAAACAATCTGTTTTGACGAAACTATACGAGGAATAATTGCAGACATTCAACAATGTTTAGATATGTCATTAATTGCAACAAAATTCCACAATACAATTATTTTAGCTATCTTTGAATCAGTAAATGCTATCCGATTGAAGGAGGGCATAAACAAAGTAGTGCTTTCTGGTGGTGTTTTTCAGAATAAGTACCTGCTGGAAGGAGTCACAGAAATGCTGAAAAAAAACAATTTTGAAATTTATTCACATGCAACAGTGCCTACGAATGATGGAGGAATAGCACTCGGACAGTTAGCTGTTGCTTCTAAAAGAAGGGAATTATTATGTGTTTAGCTATACCTGCAAAAGTGATTAGCGTTGATGGGTCAAGTGCTCTTGTTACTATCGAAGATGTTGAATACAATGCAAGTTTGTTGCTTGTTGACAATGTTAGTCCCGGTGATTATATTATGCTTCATGCCGGATTTGCAATTGAAAAAGTAGATCCGAATTATGCAGAAGAAACTTTCCAGCTGTTGCTTGATATGGAAAAGAAATGATTTGTTCCAATAAAATTATTACTGTATGAAGTACCTTGATGAATACCGGAATAAAAAACTCATTATTTCTGTCTCAGAAAATCTGAAATCAGTCACAAAAAAAGAAATTGTACTGATGGAAGTGTGCGGCGGGCATACAATGGCTATTCACAGATTCGGTCTTAGGGCATTACTTCCTTCCAATATCCATTTGCTTTCAGGACCTGGTTGTCCTGTTTGCGTTTCCGGGCAGCATTTTATTGATACAGCCTTAGCATACTGTAAAATACCCAGGGTTATTATCGCTACTTACGGAGATTTAATACGTGTTCCCGGTTCGTTTACATCACTTGAAAAAGAGAGAGCCAGAGTAAGTGATATTCGGATTATTTATTCTGTACTCGAATCGCTTGAAATTGCAAAAAATAATCCTGAAAAGATGGTAATCTTCCTTGGAATTGGTTTTGAAACAACTGCCCCGTTAACGGCTGCTGCCATTCTTCAGGCACAAAAAGAAAAAATCACAAATTTTTTTGTGCTGAGTGCACACAAAGTTATGCCACCCGTAATGAAAGCTTTAGTTGATGGAGGGGTTAAAATAGACGGATTTATAGCACCCGGCCATGTTAGTGCAATTACGGGTACAGCAATTTATGATGAATTAGCCTCTGTTAGTAATTTAGGAGTTGTAGTTTCGGGTTTTGAGCCGGTTGATATTATGATGTCAGTTCTGATGCTTGCCGTGCAGATTGAATCATGTACTCCAAAAGTTGAGGTGCAGTATCAGCGTGTGGTACGAAACGAAGGTAATATGAAAGCCCAGCTTATGCTTAACGAAGTCTTTGAGCTTGGAGACGATCTTTGGCGAGGCCTCGGTATTATTCCCAAAAGCGGACTGAAGATTCGGGAAGAATTATCGTCCTTTGATGCTGAAAAGCAATTTATAGTTGATGTATCTGAGTCGTGTGAACCCAAAGGATGTATTTGCGGTTCAATTCTTAGAGGATTGCAGACACCTGTTGATTGCCCGCTTTTTGCAAAAAAATGTACGCCTTCCGATCCTGTCGGTGCGTGCATGGTTTCAAGCGAGGGAACTTGCGCCACTTATTATAAATATCGGTTATGAAACACGTAGATGATAAAATAATGCTTGGTCACGGGAGCGGAGGCCAACTGATGCACGAATTAATTAAAGATGTATTCGTTAAATATTTTGACAATAGTATTTTACGGGAACAAACGGATGCTGCAATTTTATCCATTGGTTTGCAGGATTTAGCCTTTACGACTGACTCTTTTGTTATTGATCCTCTCTTTTTTCCGGGAGGAAACATTGGTAAACTGGCCGTGTGCGGAACCGTAAATGACCTTGCCGTTTCAGGTGCTGAACCCCTTTATCTCAGCGTTTCATTCATTCTGGAGGAAGGATTCCCAATAAGGGATTTGGAAATAATAACGGAATCATTGGCGCTTGAAGCCAAAAATGCCGGTGTACTTATTGTAACCGGTGACACTAAAGTAGTTAACAAGGGGAAATGTGATAAACTGTTTATTAATACCGCCGGAATCGGGCGCGTAAGAATTGAAGATCGTCATATTTGTAAGGCGGAGAATATCAAATCAGGTGATGTCATTATTATAAATGGTTCCATTGGCGATCATGGCATGGCAGTTATGAATGCACGTGAGTCTTTCAATTTCAAAATAAAAGTAGAATCCGATTGTGCCTCTTTAAACCATCTAATCCGCGAAGTACTCAATAAAGCTCCCGTTAAGTTTATGCGTGATCCAACAAGAGGAGGTGTTGCTACTGTATTGAATGAGCTGGTTGACAAAATACAGCTGGGTATCGAAATTGATGAATCAGCATTACCTGTTAACAAGGGAGTAAAAGCAATGTGCGAAGTACTGGGTTTCGATCCGCTTCATATTGCCAATGAAGGTAAAGTGTTGATTGTTGCCGATGAACAAAACGGACAAGAAATATTAGAAGTTTTGAAGAAAAACAAGTTGGGATTGCAAAGTGTTATAATAGGCCGTGTTGTCAGCGATCATCCTGGTAAAGTAGTGTTAAAGAATGAAACTGGAGGTCGAAGAATAATTGATTCATTATCAGGCGACCAGTTACCACGTATCTGCTAAAATTATATATTATGCACGAATTTTCCATGGCTGTCGAAGTGATCAACCTTGTTCAACGCGAAGCAAAGAAACGAATGTCAGTTTCTATTCAGGAAATTAAGATTGAAGTCGGCCAATTAAGTGGAGTTGATGCTGAGGCTTTTAGCTCAGCATTGAAGTTGCTTGTAAAGGATTCAATCCTTGATCAGGCATACATCAATATTATCAGAACCCCGGGAATAGGAAAATGTAACAATTGTAACCATGAGTTTGAAATGTATCATAGAATGACCACCTGTCCCAAATGCGAATGTTTCCCATCAGAATTCAGCGGAGGACAGGAATTCAGGGTTGTATCTCTTTTAGTTGAATAGTATTTTTGCTTTTTATATTTAAAATAATAAATTTAAAACTTATGTGCGATACTTGCGGATGCGGCGAATCAACTGATTTCAAAATCCATGATCTTCATCATGATAACGAAAACAATCAGGAA
>CAILKW010000758.1 GCA_903834845.1 uncultured Bacteroidia bacterium
AAATACTTATTACCTGACATATAGAATTCCCTTGCTCTGTCGTCATACATTTTAATTGAAAAAAGTTCTTTGTCTTTGTTTAAATCAAATACAGAAAAGCCGGATATATCCGAGTGATAAATTGAAAACAGAATTCCATTCTTCTTATCCAGAGAACTAAATCCGCCTAAGGTGATGAATTTTTTACCTTTTTTATTAATGATAATGTTTTGTCCATCATAACTACCAAATTTTGAGATTATTATATGGCTTTTTATCAGTTCATTATATATTAATAATCCGTACCTATCCCCAACACCATCAAATTGTTCGTTAGAGATATTAAAAAAATCTATTTGTCTGTCGTTTTTGAAGATTTTAATGTTGGCCGTACACATTGGGTCAATATGGGTTAGCGATTTATTTTGGGAAACAATAACTTTAACATTATCAATTGTTTTTATTGTCTGAGTTATTTTGAATCCATCTTTGTTGAAAGATTCAGTCTGTCCAATTGTTGTTAACCCAGAAAAGAGAATAAGACTTACAATACCAGTGATTTTTATTAGCTTTTTTTTCATGATGTTTCTATTTTAAAATGGTGTTAACGGTTTGCAGTTACCCGAAGGTGGCGATTTAGAAGTACTTTACTCTTTACAAAGCACAAACCTTGATGATACATAAAGCTTGATTAACCACTAAACCACCACTTTTGCGTAGGTTCTGTTAGGCGCTCGTACTTTTAGTTCATTAAAGTCATTGTCTGCTCTCCAGTGTATTCGTAAAAATCAAAGCCATAAGCCTCTATTTCAGGATTACTCATTTGAAAACCATCAGTATAAAAGTTTGGAAGTCTATTGAAAGCTGTTGTTGCAGTTAATGTCGCAGGAGAAGATGATTGCTTATTGAAATAACAACAACGCTTTATATCTTTATGAGTTGAATGACTATCAATTTCAGGTACTTCTAAAAGAGTTTTAAGAGAAGAAAGAAGTTGGTTTTTAGCTATCATTCTAACATTTTCTCTTGCGTTTTCGTCGAGAATTCTTCTGTCTTTAATTTCTCCTAATATTAAATATCTGTGGTTCCTGCTATCCAAAAGAAAATCACACCTTTTTCTGCAATGTTTAAATGGTTCGTTTGGTATAGATGTGATAAATTTATCGTAATTAAAAACTCTAATATTTAAAGCATCTTGGTTTTTAAACTTCCCCGTTCCTGATCCTTTCGTGACATCCAGGCTAATTTCAGCATTAGTATCTTCTATCTCAAAATAAGTTGCTGTTGTTTGAATAAACCAGTTAGTTATTGTAGGAGCAGTAAGATTGTAGTGAGAAATGAGACTGTTCATTAGTAAGTCTTCCATATTATTTCATTTGTGAATATTGATCATAAATGTTGTTAATTGTGTCAGAAAGAGGATTGGTATTTACTATTCGTTGATTTTGCACCATCAAGTTCTCGATTTTTCCTCCCTCAATCTGATAAACAGCTAAGTCCTCAAATGAGATTTTTGCTCCGTTAATTAGCATATTGCTGTCGCTAGCCTTTATTAATAAATTTAAATGGTTTATTATATATGGACTATGTGTTGAAAAAATTAAATCTATTCCGTTGGTGTTCTTCACGAAACATTTTGAAATTAAATCATTAATAAGTTCACATTGAGCATCTGGATATAGGCTTAATTCAGGCTCTTCAATGTGAATGTAAAGTTTTTTTTGTATTTCACCTAGATTTTTGACAGGTTTAAAATCTGTAATACGATCTGTCTGACTTAAAAACTTCAAAAGTGTTCGGTTAAAAGATTCTTCAAAGTCAAAATGATTTGAAAAATGTTCAGCAATTAATGAAACAGGTATTGCATTCTGCGTTCCCGAAGAACTATTTTTAAAATCAATCTCATACTTGTCTGTTTTGCCTTGAATTAGGTATTTTTTTTCAGATTGAAACTTCTTAACAGATAATTTTAAGTCTAAATATGTTAAATCCAATTCCTTTAAACTTTCAGAGGCTAAAACAAAGTCATTATATACTTCGTGAAAATAAAATCCTAAATATCCACCAGTTAAAGAGGCACCTTTATCAGCCCACAAAGGAATAATATTTCTTGTTTCAGAAATGAAACTTAGTTTGATATATTGCAAATCAGTTAATAGAACTAAATCATTGTCACTTGTCCCTGAAAGTTTGTTGTTTGCGAATCTGATAGTGTATTTTTTTTTGTTTGGGAATTCCACAGTGTAGATGATTTCCGGATTGTATTTTGTATATTGTTCAAATCCACAATTTTTAAAATATGTGTCCATTCTGAATCTAAACGGACTTTTTGATACTTTGCTTCTTTTCAGATATGAACGGATATTGTGCATCTTGTAAATCCATCTAAAAAGGGCAATAGCTTTCATTAAGGTACTTTTTCCACTTCCTGATTCTCCAATTAAAACCGTGATCGATTTTATGTCATCAATAAAAATATTTTTTATTGGTCCCAAATTTTTTATGTGTATAGATTCTTTCATCATGTTTTTAATTACTGTTTGCAAAGGTAAGCTTTTCTGTTTTGTTTCCAATCGTATCATTTGTTGCATTGGTATGACAACTAACACCTATATATACCTAAAGTTGTGGATATATCTGCTTTATACGTAGCGTGTAAAATAGGCTATTACGTTAATATTGTGTTGCATACGAAATTTCTGCCTTAATAGGGCTTCTTTCTGTGTCGGTCATTACTGTTACGTTTTTCATATTTAAACTTTTTTTTGCTATGCAGATATGCAAAATTTAATGAAATGAACCTTCCATAAAAATAATATGAAATATTTTCATAAATACATTTCTTATCGAAATCTAAACCGTCTCTTTGATTTACCTATTTTTACAAAAAAAAACTCATGGTCAAACGTATTCTCTCAATCAACCTGTTTTTATTATTAACTTCTGGAATCTCCGGGACTTTTGCCTGTACCAACCTCATTGTTACAAAAGGCGCAAGTACCGATAAATCAGTTATGATTACCTATGCGGCCGATTCGCACATCCGTTATGGAGCGATTGCCTTCTACCCGGCAGCCAACCATAAATCTGGCGATTTGTGCGAAGTATTTCATTACGAAAATGGCAAATTGTTGGGTACAATTCCCGAAGTTGCTCATACATATTCGGTTGTTCAGTTTATGAACGAAAATCAGGTAGCAATAGGTGAAACCACCTTTGGCGGACTTGATTCGTTGAGTTCCCAACCGGGAGCAATTCTTGATTATGGTTCGCTGATGCGTATCGGACTGCAACGGTCGAAAACTGCCCGCGAAATGATAAAAGTGATGACCGAACTCGTCTCTCAGTATGGCTATGCTTCAGGTGGTGAATCTTTTTCTATTTCGGATGCCAATGAAGCCTGGATTATGGAGATTATCGGAAAAGGGAAATACGAAAAAGGTGCAGTGTGGGTGGCAAGGCTAATTCCTGATGGTTACGTTAGCGGCCATGCCAATCAAGCGCGGATCACCACATTTCCCTATCAGAAAACCAACAACTGGGACGACCTGAAACAAACTGTATATCACTCACCCGATGTAATTAGTTTTGCGAAAAAGCATAAATTTTATAACGGAACAGATGAAGCTTTCAGTTTCTCCGATGTTTTTAATCCGCTAAAGTTTGGAGGAGCCCGCTTCTGCGATGCAAGAGTTTGGTCTTTCTTTCGGAAAATCAATCAGCAAATACGTAATAGTCAGAATTATACCAATTATGTCATGGGGAAATTTACCCGAACTGCTACTTTTATGGATCAAAGTCTCAATCCAAATGGCTATGTGACAAACCGTTTACCATTGTGGGTAAAACCCGATTCCCTGGTTTCGCTTCAGCAGGTGATGGCAGGAATGCGTGACCATTACGAAGGTACTCCGCTCGATATGCGAAACGATCCGGGTGCCGGACCCTTTAAATCGCCTTATCGCTGGCGGCCAATGGAGTTTTCTGTTGACAGTGTGATGTACCTAAACGAAAGGGCAATCGCAACACAGCAAACAGGTTATAGTTTTGTGGCGCAATCACGTAGTTGGTGGCCTGCTCCAATAGGTGGTATTTTCTGGTTTGGTGTTGACGATGCCGATGGTTGTGTTTATGCCCCGATGTATTGTGGTATCAGAAATATTCCGGAGAGTTATGCAGTTGGTAATGGTTCGATGGTCACTTGGTCTGAAACCTCGGCTTACTGGACTTTCAGTCAGGTTAGCAATTGGGCCTATAGCCGCTATAACCTGATTCATCCCGAAATTGAAAATTATCAGGTTCAATTAGAAAATCAATATATGAATGATATTAAAGTAGTTGATGATAAGGCCTATGAATTGTTAAAACAAAATACTGATAAAGCAACCGAATACCTCACGAGCTATTCGGTCCTTACCGGGAATAAATTAGTTAATGATTGGAAAAAATTCTATTACTATCTGTTTATGAAATACATAGATGGGAATGTAAAAAACTCGGCAGATCGTAAGCTGCTGGAGAATGGGAACGGCAAAAATATTCCAAAAGCACCTGCCCAGCCGGGTTATGGAAAGGATTGGGAACGTATTATGATACAGGGAACGGGAGACAGATTAAAAGTTCCAAAAGAGGAAAACAAATAGGTAACATTCTATTGATATTCAATTATTAGTAATTCAACTATTATGAAGTCACTTCACAACGTGATGTTGCTATTGTTTTTGGTTTTTTCCGCCTTGACATGTTTTAATCAGAATATCACTGACAATACAGGGAGACAGTTAAAGACTTTTACGAATCCGGTTTGGAATGGTGCCGATCCGTGGATGGTGAAGCATAACAGCGATTACATCAGTTGCTATTCGGCAAACAATTCGATTATGGTCTCCAAATCGAATAAAATGACCCAAAGGGGGGAGATAAAAAAGATATGGCAGGCAAATGCAAGCGGATGGAACAGGTCGTGTGTGTGGGCTCCAGAAATTCACTTTATACAGAACCGATGGTATGTATATTATGCTGCGGGTGAGTCCGGGCCTCCGTTTATCTATCAGCGAACTGGTGTCCTGCGTTCGGCAACTGAAGATGTGTTTAGTACCTATGAAGACATGGGCGTTTTATACACGGGTGATCATCCAACCGATACAAATTCAAATGTTTGGGCTATAGATATGACGATTCTTGAGCATCATGGGAAATTGTATGCTATATGGTCAGGATGGATTAAACAGGAGACAACAGATACCACTCCGCAACATTTGTTTATATGCGAAATGGAAAATCCCTGGACAATGAAAGGAAGACGTGTCCTACTTTCATCTCCAAATGAGAATTGGGAAACAGGAGGTCCCTTAAATCTGAATGAAGGGCCGGAGATACTAAAAAATGGAAACAAAGTGTTTGTGGTTTATTCGTGCCGCGAATCATGGTTGGTGGAATACCGGCTGGGAATGTTAGAACTGATCAATCCTGATGGCGATCTGCTTGATCAGGAAAACTGGAAGAAAACAGGCCCAGTCTTTCAGGGCAATAGCGAGGTATATGGAGTTGGTCATTGTTCCTTTGTGAAATCGCCGGATAATACCGAAGACTGGATTATCTATCATTCCAAGAAAAGCACAAAACCAGGGTGGGAAAGAGATGTCAGGATGCAACCTTTTAAATGGAAAGTGGACGGAACTCCTGCCTTTGGAACCGCTCTATCTGCCGGTAAATCACTAAATCTACCTTCCGGTGAAAAATAAGTTTATTTGACGAATTATTTTGTTTAGAAGTATCAACACTTTTATGATGCTATTTGTATTTGGTAAGTTGTATCTTTGTAAAGTAGAAATATTCAATACTTGTGTTTATGAAATCGTTTGAAACTTGGCTTGTTGAAGATGTCGAAAATACTTTTAGTATTGTAAAAAGAAAATCATACCATTTGTTGGAAGTATGGCTGTCAGCCGACCAAAAACCTGATGATTACCAAACTTTTGGAATTAACAAGTTAAAGAACGAATTGAGCGACAATGTTGATACCTGGAATGAGGATGAGATCAAATTTCATTTTATTGGAACCTTTGTACAGTTAGTTGATTTTATCACAGACCGCTTTAAATCATTTACCCAACGTACCTTAAAAGCAAAAATAAATGAAATTGAGGTAGGAGGCAGAGTTGATTATATGGTTGCCACTGGAAAAGCCAGACCCAAACATCCTTTTTTCTTTTTCCATGAATATAAACCATCCAAACGGGGTATAAACGACCCACTTGGACAATTGCTTATTGAAATGGTTACAGCTCAATTTCTTAATTCCGATAATATGCCATTATACGGGGCTTATATAGAGGGTAGGTTTTGGTATTTTGTAATACTAAATGAAAAAGAATATTCTGTAAGTAAGGCCTTTGATGCCACCGAAAATGATATTTATAAAATATTCTCTATCCTATGCAAAGCTAAAGAGTATATAAATGATTGGTTTGATAAACAGATAAAATAAAACCACAATATTTTGAAGCGAATTCGTTGCTTTTTTTTGTGGGCTTTTGCACTTTGCAACTATTGTGAAATAGTAGAAAATGTAGGGTTACAATGGCAATATATTCTATCCTAACTGCAACGATTTGGGAAAACGTGCGAAAACCAGAATAACATGATGAATGTAGTACTCAACTAAATTGTTTTTCCCCTAAAATCCTTTTGTTTGTCTCAATTAATGAAAAGACCTATTTTAATCCGAATTATGGGAGTGTATATTTTGATTTAGATTTTCGTTGATTTCTTCGGCCGTTTTTCTTAATTCTTCGATAAACTTTTGCTGTAATGATGACTTATTTCTCGATTGAGGTAAATAAAGTCCAAGTCCTGCAATTGCTTTTTTGTCTTTATAAATAGGAACCGCCCACCCTATTATTTGAGTAGTTGACACATGCGTTGCCAATTGTTTTTTATTTATTTTATGCAATTCGGTGATTAAATCCTCTTTGTCTTCGATTCCGGGCCAAGCATCCGGAGATGGTAATCCAAATCTCAAAATAAATTGATTTTGCTCCTTGTCATCCATACATGCCAGAATAACTCTGCCGGTTGCTGAAATATAAGCTTCCTTTTCTATTCTGTTAATTACCTGAAGTTCGTGCGTAGTCTTCATTTCAAGCAGAACAATTCGGTTGTTATCTTTAAGTATAGAGAGTAAACAATTTTCATTCAGTGTATCTGAGAGTTTGTTCATTAGCTCAGTCGCTGCCGATAACAGTTCCTGTTTGTGCGAGTAGTTTCCGGCCAAAAGGTACGACATCGAGCCTAAGCGGTATCCTGTCATTCTTCCTTCCTGTTTAAGATAACCTCTGGTAACAAGTGTTTTTATGATATTGGCGCATGTACCCTTATTGAGGTTTAATGTGCCGGATATTTCTGCAAGTGTATATAACCGCGAGCGGTCCTGCGAAATGAGCTCCAAAATATCCAATCCCCTGTGAATTACCTGAATCATTGTATTTTAAATTATTAAATAAAGTATTTGTATTTGAGATTTTTATTTATAAAAAGATGTCAAGGACTACTGCGAAAATTCAGAAATCTGTCTGGCGATTGAAAAATGCCAGTCAGGATGTCACGATCTATTCCCATCAACAAGGAGGTGGCTTCAATGTTTTGCGATAATCCATCAGACTCAATATTTTATAATGAAAGACAATACAAATATATGTATTTTAATGCAAAATAACAAGACTAAATTTGGGGGAGCATCAAAAATGGTTTATTTTAATAACCTTGAAAAAATAAATAATATTTGTGAAAAATACCTATAATACTAATATACAACACTATAATATGATTATAAGCCTTTTTTGATGGCTTATTATTTTATAATATAAAATAATGTTTAAAAACATTTTATAATATGATTCAAATTTAGGTTTTTGATATACTTTTGCCATTACAAACTTTAAAATTATCTATTTATGGAATATTGGATTGTAAATATTGTAAAGTTCCGGATTCTGATTCTTTTTTCAGCATATCTGGTAAATTTCCGTGAAAGATCTCCTGTAAATAAAACATTACCTTGAGATGGTAATCTCAATCATGAAGCTACGTTAGTTAATAGTCTTCAGAAAAATCAAATGCTTATGTATTAAAACCAAGAAAAAGAGTAAATATGAAAGTAGTTTTAACCAATGCAATTGTATGAAAAATAACCTTAAATTGTTATGTTGCATTTCTTGTCTCGGCAGAAATGTATTATTTGTTACGAAGCTAACTATTCTGGCCTTCTTTATGGGATTGCCGGGGTTAAGTGCTTCGGCTTATTCCACGAATACGGAGCTGTCTTTGGATTTCAATAATACTTTTACACGAACTCAAAAGTACATTGATGAGAAAATTGAAAACGAATCGCAACAGCCTCAGAGAAAAGAGATCTCTGGAACTGTCACTGACGTCAATGGAGCTTTGCCCGGGGTGACCGTTGTTGTAAAAGGAACTACAAACGGCACAATTACCGATAATGATGGGAAATTCAAATTATCAATACCTGTTGATGCCAAAATATTGATCTTCTCCTTTATAGGAATGAAGACGCAGGAAGTACTCATTGCAGGGAAGGCATCAGTTAATATTAAATTGGAAGAACAGACTGTTGCGATTGATGATGTTGTTGTTGTCGGCTATGGTACGCAAAAGAAGGTAACAATTACAGGTGCTGTTTCTTCTGTTGGGGGTACTCAATTGTTGCAATCACCTGTTGCTAATGTCAGTAGCACTCTTGGAGGTAGGACACCAGGATTACTGGTCGTACAAAGATCGGGAGAACCGGGAGTTGATCAATCAACTTTGAGAATCAGGGGTATCGGTACATTTTCAGGATCTCAGGAACCTTTGGTATTGGTTGACGGAATCGAAAGTACATCAATGAATGATATTGACCCAAATGAGATTGAAAATGTGGCAATTTTGAAAGATGCTTCAGCAACAGCGGTTTATGGCGTTCGTGGTGCCAATGGTGTTGTATTGGTAACAACTAAAAGGGGTAAGATAAGCAAACCTCAGTTCTCTCTTACTTCAAATTTTGGTATAACCAAATTTACTGCGATGCGAAAATTGATGAATGCCTATGAATGGGCTTCCTCGCTGGATTTGGGTTATCAATACCAATCATTTGCTACCGGCGTTTTCATTCCAAAGTTTACCGCGCAGGATTTACAACTATTTAAGGACGGAACAGATCCGATCTGGCATCCCAATGTAAACTGGTTCGATCTGGCTTTCAAGGATCATTCTACCCAGCAACAGTATAACCTCAATATTTCAGGGGGAACAGATCATGTGAAATATTTTATTTCAGCTGGTTACCTCAATCAGATTGGATTGATGAAGAATTTTGATTACGTCAAGGATTACTGGGACCTGAATCCGCACTTCAAGAGGTACAATATCAGAACCAATTTTGACTTTAATGTCACAAAAAATCTTTCGCTTACGGTTAACATCTCTAACGTTTTCGAAGAGAAACAGGGTATAAATGCACCAGACGCATCCGGTGCGATCAGGTACATTCAGCTTTCCAACCCAATCGGCGCTCCGGGCATGATTGATGGGCTCTTCATTAGTAACCCTACGCCGTTAGTACAAGGTGGCAACCCAATATTGTCTATTTATTCCATGAATTATTCAAGAAGATATACCAACTATCTGGATGGTTCTTTCCGCGCCAATTAT
>CAILKW010000759.1 GCA_903834845.1 uncultured Bacteroidia bacterium
GGCATTGCTACACCTGTCCTTGCACGGATCAGGTTAAGTGCTGCTCTTGCTGAAAGGGTATAATTAGCAGGAATAACATCAGGCCCATAAGCCTCATTCATAGCTTCTGCATAATTCAACAGGATTTCGCCATAACGGAAGATATGCCAGACATGTGATGCTGTTTGGGTGGTGGTCTGATTTATTTTCTCCTGAACGAATTTTTTCAAATAGTACCCTGTTGTGGTAGCATTGTTTTTACCTATTCCATCAGTTCCTCCAACATAAGCCTTCACTGTACTGTCATTCCATAATGTGTTATTTGTCAGTACTGTCAAAGCAAGACGCGGATCTCTTCCAAAATATGGGTTTTGCGCATCGTATCCGGATGTTACATCGGTAATAGCTTTTCCATTGGTCATTTCATAAGAGTCAACAAGATTCTGAGACGGACATGTAGCACTGGTTCCAACATTATATGCGTAAAGACGGTTACCTCCTGACGGATAGTTCCATGTTTCCATATATTTGGAATTGGCCATACGATAATCGAGAATGATTTCCGTATTGACTGCTGTGGTATTCAGGAACAGATCCTTGTAATTGATATTCAGGTTATAAACACCCAGATCCATAACCTCTTTTGCGACACTGGCAGCTTGTTGACATAGAATTACATTATATTGGCCACCATTATTCACAGGACTCGCAGCGAATAAGAGCACACGGCATTTTAAAGCCAGAGCAGCCCCTTTGGTAATGCGTCCCATGTATGCCGATTCCCAGGTAACTTTAAGATTAGGTATGATCGCATCCAGTTCGCCAAGTATATAAGTTCTTACAGCATCAGATTTTTGGCGTGTCAAGGCGTAACCCTCTTCCAAAGTTATTGTTTTGTCAACTATAGGAATTTCTCCGTAACGCTTCCACAGCTCGTAATGAAAGTAAGCTTTAAAAAACCGTGCATCCAACCGATAGTATTTCATATCTGTAGTAATTGTTGTATAGTAGGTCGGATCGACAATCTTATATTGATTGTAAGTAATAGTATCCGATACCTTAATAAAGTTATTGGCGTTGTGAATTGCGGCATACATCCCACTCCATACATTATCCGGATTGCTATAAGCACTCCAGTTTCCGGTGTTGAAACTTTGTACAGTATGGAAGGGTTGGTTGTGATCCGCTTCGTCACAAGCTGAAGCAAACATGGCATTAGCTCCCAGATCAGTAAACCCGAGAGGCATATTACTATATAATGTTGCCCATATAGCTGCCGTATCATCAATCTTATTCAAAACAATTTTCTCTGTCAACATTTCCCGGTCATCAACTGATAGAAAATCGCATGACGTAGTGAGCATTGAAAACAAGATCAGAGCTGATATTAAAATGAAATATTTATTCATACTTTTCAATTATTTAATTTTCAGACTTATAAAGTAACGTTTACACCCAGACTGACAGACTTCATTGAAGGATAACCAGTAGTGCCTTCAGGATCAATAAAATCAATCTCCTTACTTTTGGTAAATAGGTTCATTCCACGGGCAAAGAAACGAATGTTATCAATGCTCATCATTTTAAGGATATTTGCTGGTAAATTATACCCAACTTCCAGATTTCTTAACTTCAGGTATTCGGAAGAACGTAACCAAATAGTGCTTGATTGGTTATTATTTGAATTGGCAACGGTTGATAATCGGGGTAACGCTGAATTCTGATTAGTCGAAGTCCAACGATTAAATGCATAATCATAAGCGTTGCCTTTTGCACTAAATGGAATGAAGTAACCACCAAGCATTACAGAACTATTAGCTACACCCTGAAAGAAAGCTGCAAAGTCGAAGTTGCGATATTTTAAACTCAAATTCAAACTATAGGTGTATTCAGGGACAGATGAATAACCAATTGGTTTCTTATCGTTATCATCAATTACTTTGTCACCGTTGAGGTCTTTATAAATAACATCGCCTGCTCCAACAATGCCAAACATTTGTTTCGGGTAATTGGCAACATCAGCTGCATCTTTATAATAACCAATGGCTTCCAGCCCAAATATCTGACCAACCGGCTTTCCTGTTGCATTTCTGTAGGCATCAGGATAAATAGTCAAATCGGGTTTTTTGATGATCTCACTTCTGTTGAACCAAATACCTGCCTCGACCGAGTATTTTAAATCACCGGCGGAACCAAAATATTCAAGTGTTGTTTCATACCCATGATTTTTAACTTCTCCTCCATTTCGCATAGGTTGGCGACCATTGCTATAACCTAAGGTTTCAGGAATACTGGCAGCATCAACGGTTAAAATATCGGTACGAAGTTCATTAAACCATGTGAACATGAAGTTTACATGCCTCAAAAGTGTCATTTCAGCACTGAAATCTGTTTTATAGGCTTTATCCCAGGTCAGATTAGGATTTGCCATTCTTCCTTCCTGCCGTCCGACTTTGGTAGTACCCATAGTTGGCCCGAAAGCATAACCTGTCGCTCCGGAGTAATATTGATTAAAGAAGATCCTGTCAGTCACTGAAATCCCGGTAAATGAGGTATTACTACCTGTAAGACCGTATGATCCACGCAATTTCAAGTAATTCACGAAAGGGAGGGAGCTCTTAACAAAGTCCTCATCAGAAGCAACCCATCCAAGAGCTGCAGCCGGAAACAATCCAAAACGTTTGCCATCTGCAAAAACCTCTGAGCCATAATATCCGGAGGTCACTTCTGCAAAATATCGGTTTTTATATCCGTATTGGATACGACCGCTAACACCCTGATTTGACTGAAACAAATGTGAGCCACGTACCACGTAACGGTCCATGTGATAGACTAACATGGCAGTCAAAGAATTATCTCCTTTGGTTGTTTCATAATTAAAGTTTGCTTCAAAAGTGTTACGGTTTGTATGACCTGAGCCGGTAACCCAACTTAGAGCAGAGTTCTCTCCAATCTTGGTGTATGAATAGGCTGCGGCACTTTTCTGCAGTGCATACACTGCAAAAGTTCTAGACCTGTTGTCGATTGCCTGCATCCAGTTACTGACAGATCCTGCAACGCCAGCCGACAATCCCTTCACCAAATCATTAAGATTATACTTCAACCGGACCGAAACGTTTAAATTTCTTTCGCTGGATGACTGATAGCCAGATCCTGTAAGTAACCCATAAGGATTGTTCGTATATTGCTGGTTTCCCCCAATTGTACCGTTTGGATTTAGCATGGGATATGACAGTGGAGGCGTATTGTACATTCCGTTCCAGATTTCAGCAGCACCGCGCCCAGGATAATGACGGTCATCGAGACGACCGCCAATATCAATTTTGGCCGTCAAATTGTCGGTAATATCAATGTCCAGATTAGCCCGCAAATTGTATCGGTTCAAAGAGGATTGTGTATTGTAACCGGTATTCATTTCAGAATAGTTGTAAAGACCTCCATTTTTCATGTAATTCATCGAAACAAAATACTTCAGGATTTTATTGCCACCCTTAAGACCAATATCTCCCTGGATCAGAGATGAAGATGTTTTAATCAGCTGATCAAAGAAATTATTGTCAGGATACATATACAAATCGTCTCCACTTTGGTAATGACCAAGATCGGTTTGACTATACAATACCGGAAGCCCGTCATTTTGAAGTGCCTCATTGTAAAGCGTGGCATATTGATAAGAATTTAACAACGTTGGCATTTTTTGCGGTTGTTGTACACCTCCGTACAGGTTGAAAGTAATACGGGTTTTTCCCTCCTGACCCCGCTTGGTTGTTACCAATATTGCACCGTTTGCACCTTTTTGTCCATACAATGAAAGTGCTGCAGCATCTTTCAGAACCGAAATACTTTCGATCTCAAAAAGTGCAAGTTGCTGAAAATCGGTTTCAAATCCGTCAACCAGAAGAAGTGGAGAATTCACGTTATAGGTGTTTCTGCCGCGGATCAGCAAATTTGCCATATCAGCACCTGGTTCACCCGATTGTTGCATTACAGTCAGACCAGATAAATGACCCGAAAGTGCATTCCCGACATTTGTTACTGTATTCCTCAACAATTCATCAGAATATATGGTACTGGCCGAAGACGTTAACGATCGCTTGACTTGCTTACCAAAGGCAACATCAATTAGTTTATTGTTTTCATTTAAGACTTTGACCGAATCGCCGGGTAAAAGATCCTGTGCCGACAGATTTATTTGTCCGGCAAAAAGAAGCCAAACCAAAAGAAGCCCTATCTTTTTATCGATGCTTTTTTTCATAGTGATATGTTTGAATCATATTTATTCATTTTCGAAACATTTAGTCATTTAATAACCCGGGTTCTGAATCAAACCTGGTGATTTGAGTACATCATCGAGTGGAATCGGATAAAGGTACATCGTTGCAGGAAAAACCCTGTCTTCAAATTTGAACCTTTCAAAGGTGATGACACTACCATTCTTAACTGTGTTCATACCATAAACAGGTGCTCCGATTACGCTTCCCAATTTCCAGCGTTTAAGGTCGAAATAGCGGTGACCTTCAAACATTAATTCTACTGCCCTCTCATTTCTGATGCGATTGCGCATTCCATCCTGTGTATTGTCTGTTGCAATAACCGGCAATTGGGCAATTCCGGCACGGCTGCGAATCAAATTGATATACTTTTTGATATCTGCATTAGTTGGTTCCACTTCATTCAACGCTTCAGCATACATCAGGTAAAGATCCGATAGGCGCAGATAAGGCCAAAAGCTGTTAGGAGTTGCCCCTTTTATCCTGAACCATTCAGGAAACTGGAATTTCAGGCAATAATAGCCTGTATAGAATTGACCGGCTTGCCTTCCAACGTTATCGCCGAGAGCAACGCCTGCAGGGCTTTGACTCATATCCATAGGATAAATATCCCACATTGAACCATGATAAAGAATAGTCTGGAAAAAACGGGGATCGAGTTTACTCTTATCGTAAGGATTGGTCTGGCTGAAATAATCAGGTGTAGTTGGTTTTCCATCAACTGTCTCATACATATCAACAGCATTCTGGAGTGGCATAATGCAAGGAGTTCCGTTAACGACAGCGAATTTCGATTTGCTGTAAGGTAGATTTCTTCCATCTCCCTGTGCATCATAAATAGATTTAAGATTCCTGGTACCTTGAATAATCTCGGTATTCAGCGGTGGGAAAGCCTTTACTGCAGTAGTATAATCAACATCAGGTTTCCCGGAGTTTACAAGTTTATATCCGTTACTTTCGGCAAGATCAATAGCAGCTTTAGTAGCATCAGCAGCTTTTTTCCATCGGTTCATATCAGCACTTCCGTAACATATAATCTGACTTTTACCGAACGGGACATAAGGTTCAGCTGTATTAAATAAAGGACTTGCAGCAAAAAGAAGCAAACGGGCTTTTGTGGCAAGCACTGTTACTTTATTTATTCTTCCAAAATCGGCACCATCAAACCGGGCAGGCAAATCTATGGCTGCTTTGTCAAGAACCGCGGCTATCGAATCAACAGTTTGTGCTACAGTCAACCGGGTAAAGTCAACCTTATCATTAGGTGAATAAACCTTGTTCATCCACGGCATACCTCCGTACCTTTTAAACATTTCAAAGTACTTGATGCCCACAATAGCTCTCGCTTCAGCTTTTAATCTGTTTATATAAGCCTGAGCCGGACGTGGTTCCGGAATTTTGTCAACGTTTTCAATAAACAAATAGGCACTTCTGATCGCTTCAAAGTTGAACAGCCATTTATCTTCCAGAAAAGGATAGATGGTAGTGGCATCCAATGAACCATTGTTATAATAGGCGTTATGAAATGCAGATGGCCAGGAATTTTCCGATTCATCAGAAATATTAGATACCGGACTAAAATATATCTGCAGAGCAAACGACCAGGCACCCACCTGAACGGCAGGAAACCCATAAGGAACTAATGAGTATGCAGTTGCTAAAACCTTCTCGGCATTTGTAATATTTGAGAATACCGTGTCAATTGGCAATGTAGAAGAAGGTGGCTGTGCAAGATAGTCTTTACAAGAGGTAAAGAAACCACTGGTAGTAATCAATCCTAAAGCCAGCAGGGTAAGTATTATTGATTTTATCTGTTTCATTTGTAAATCGTTTAAAATGTCAAAGAAATACCTACATTATAAATTTTCATGACCGGGTGAAGTACCAAACGGCTTTGAATTGATTCAGGATCCCAGTATTTCAGTTTATCCCAGAGGAAGAGGTTTTGTCCATTCAAATAAATACGGGATTTACTGATTCTAAGCCGTTTTGTAATTTTGGGAGGGATATTGTAACCAATCTCCAAATTCTTTAACCGAACGTAAGAGGCATCTTTTAACCAATAGGTAGATGTTTTAAAATCATTGCTTGAGCTATAATTATAAGCTGATTGATGGAGTACAGGATAAGTAGCTGCATCACGGGTTTCGGGAGTCCAGCGATTAACTACCCAATCAAAGGCATTATTACCTCCATAGAACTGAATCTGAGCTTCGTCAGCCGGAATATAACTAACCTGGGCAACCCCTTGAAACAATGCGGAAAAATCGAATCCTTTGTAATCAATTCCAAGATTGAAACTAAACGTTTTCCTCGGTGTGTTTGAATATCCTATTGGAACAACATCATTTTGATCAATTTTCATATCGCCGTTGATATCTTTATACTTGATATCTCCTGGTATCTGGTTCTTGCCAAATGTTGAATAGGGAGTATTAATATCATGAATCTGGCCAAAGGTGTCATAATAACCTTCAGCAATAAAACCATAATATTGACCTATAGGTAGTCCCTGACCGTAAAGCCAAGGATAATACTGAGTTGCCTCGGAAATCAGAGTCCTTTTATTTTCGGCATGTGCAAGTGAAGCCTTGATATTATATCCAATTTCTCCTATTTTGGAATCCCATCCCATTTCAATTTCATAACCCTTGTTTTCAACTTTTGCATAATTGGCCGGAGGAGCTATGCTTCCTGTAGCCCAGCCGGTTGACCCGTACTGCATGTTAGGCATCATCATCCAGGGTATGGTTGCCAGATAGGTTAAGATATTACTTCTGTTCTCCTTAAATAAGTCAAAGTTAAATGTTAACTTGTCTTTAAAAAGTTTTGTTTCAAGACCAATATTAGCCTTTTTCGCAACTTCCCATGTAATGTCCTGGTTTGCCATGCGCCCTTCTTGCAATCCCAGGTAACTTTGTGTTGATGTTTCAGTCCCAAAATAGTTAGTGTATCCACCCGGAATATTAGCAAAAGAACCGGAAACATACAAAAATCGCTGACCACCAATCTGGTCATTTCCAACAGAACCATAAGAACCACGCAATTTCAAAAGGGTAATAGAAGGAAGATTCTTCATAAAAGCTTCTTCTGAAGCAACCCAGCCTATTGAGAAAGCAGGAAATTTACCAAAACGCTTGCCATCTCCTTTTGGGAAGTTCTCAGAACCGTTTAATCCGAAGTTAAACTCAGCAAGGTAGCGGTTACGGTAGCTGTAAGTGAGCCTGGAAACCAATCCAAGGTATGCTCGTGGAATATCGCGGTATTGACCTTCAGAATAAAAGCTTTTCGACTGGTTATACAATGCAAGTGCTGTTACGGTATGATCTCCGAAAGTTCCGGAATAATTAAGGGACAACTCAAGATAATTTTTCCTTCTTTTATTCGCATTATTATCTCCGTCAAGGTTATAAGACAACTGGCCGTCTGCTCCCGATTGTTTGTAATAAATGGTACCATTCATATCAATCGGCGTATAAGTGGCATAGGTTTTAGTGCGTGTGTATTTTTCTACATACCAGCTGTCATAAGAAAATTTACCCTGGGCATATAATCCTTTCGTAATAAAGTCAAGTTTCTGTTTTAAGGAGAATACTGTATTTACTGTAGTTTGTAATGAACGGTAATTACCACCCCCCAATATCCAGTTCATAATCGGAGTCTCGGCGGTTGTGTTTGCAACAACGTATTTACCGTCAACAAAACCGGGTGAAATAAATGGAGCCGCCTGCGACATTTTCCAGAAAAATGCTGCATCATAAGGGGCATTAGGCCCTCCCCGGTTTTCTATACGTGAATCAATATTAATACTACCTGTCAGACTATTAGTAAAATCAAAATCAATATTTGACCTCAGGTTTAACCTGTTATAATGATAATTTGGATCGAACCCATAACCAATATCCTTAACCAGCCCTTCTTCATTCAGATAACCTGCTGATACAAAGTAGCGGACATTATCTGTCCCGCCGTTCATGCTGATGTTGTAGTTTTGGCGGGGTGCGAAATCATTTAATATGTAATCCACATAATTAATACTTGGATAGAGTATAGGACTATCACCTGTAAGATAATGCTGCAGTTTATCATTAGTCATAGCCGGTGTAATCCCGTCATTGGCATTACCTTCATTGGCATACATGCCCCATTCGTATGATGAAACATTGTTCCTGAGGCGAATTGGGGTTGACATTCCATAGTTACCTGACACCGAAATTTTAGGTGTCCCTCTGATTCCCTTTTTTGTTGTGATAATTATAACCCCATTGGCACCCCTGACACCATATACGGCTGTTGACGAGGCATCCTTTAGAATCGAAATGCTTTCAATGTCGTTTGGATTGATCTGCTCGTACCCACTAATTCCTCCCCCACCTGCACTCTCGCCTGAAGGTACATATCCGGAGGAACGTTCAATACCGTCAACAATAACCAGCGGATCGGCCCCGTTTAAAGTGCTGACACCACGAATACGCAAAGTGGGCGATTCGGCACCAGGCTGACCCGAACGTTGCATTGTAATCAAACCAGGTAACCTGCCTGCCAGGGCAGTAGTTAAACTTCCGGTAGGTGACTTGATCAGTTCAGAAGCATTTACCGAAGTAATTGCTCCTGTTACAGTAGCTTTCTTTTGCTCTCCATAACCAACAATTACAACCTCATCAATGACCTTAGTCGTTTCCTTAATCGTCACGGAAATGTTTGTCTTTCCGGCAACAGGAATTTCCTGCGATTCCATTCCGATAAACGAAAAAACCAGAACAGCTCCTTGTCCTTTTTGAAGCCTAATTTGGTAATTTCCATCAAAATCTGAAATAACACCATTAGTAGTTCCTTTCTCCACAATAGTAACTCCGGGGATTGGTGCCCCGTTTGCATCCGACACTTTACCTTTTACCTGCGAAAATAACTGCTGATTTACTAATAGCAGCACCCCAAATAAAAGCATCTTTTGCCAGAGCTTAACTTTAGTTCTGTTCATACGCAAATTAGATTAAAATTTGATGTTTTACAATAGTTCATACTTTTAAAATTAATTTAACGGTTATTAATAGTGCAAAAGTGGAGTAACATTGATGTAAGGCTTTGCACTATTGTTTCATAAATTTTTAGATTTATTCCAAAATAGTTATTTTTCAATAATTGATCAAATTTTTCAATTTTATTCCGATGGCCGAATGATATTAAATTTGAAGTAACGACAGACAGTTGTAAAATAGCCTGTTTCTTTACCATCTTCAACCCCTCTATTTTAGAATATAGCCTAACTTTGTCGGAAAAATTGCCGCATGAATGTAGAATAGACCCTACAAATGCCTTCCCAACCTTTCAAAAGAGGGAAGAATGAAATTTTCATACGAGTCAGTGTCGGCCATAAAAATATTGCCATTGCAAATACCAAATCCTTCAAAATAAGATATTTTAGTGACTTTTTTAGAATCCGTTACAAAAATTGCCTCCCTTTTATCCTGAAAAATTTAATATAGCGTCAGTATTTCACCCGGGTCTATAACAATAGTACCAGGAATTTCTGAGTGTTGATTATTCAGGTAAGAGGTAGTTCTTTCCATTCCTTTGAATTTACAATTATTCCACTGTATATCAAAAGCTATAGGCCTTGTAGCAGGATTAAGTACAACCAATATATTGCTCTTTTTACCCTTATAAGCAGTAACTAGCAATGGCGTGGTTTCTGGTGAAACATCCACTCTTTTCATTCCTTTCAATATATGTCTGCTGAATGCGCCAAAGGTTCTCAACTGAAATCCTGATGCAACAGGCTGCATATCATTGCTGTGATCTAATGTAAACAAAGAGCGTGTAAAGGCAAAAGATGGCTGGGTATAATCCAGCAAAGTCCAGCAATACATTATTGCAATGGCATTTAGCTGAGCCATATTTTTATGATAGAGCATAGCGTATGAGAAAGCTATTTTGTATGCATCGGTTTGCAGGAAACTTGCATTTATACAGATTTCGGTGGAAATGAAAGGTTTATTCCTAACCAGATTATTGAACTCTGTAATCCTGTTATCATACTCATCGGGCGAAAAAATTAAACTCTGATAATCATACAGGTTGCTTGCTGCGTAGTCCATTTTATCCCAGACATCAGGATATTGCTGAAAACCTTTAATCGCGTTTATGCCCTCTTTCAGTACACTGGCATTATGAGAATGGATTTTAACATTTTTGAATCCATTTGCATCAAGCTGTCGGCGTAAGCTAATGGTCATGTCGCGCCATGTCTCAGGAGTTTGTGAAATCTCATTCTGAATCCCAACTATTTCGGGAGCTTTCCCTGTTTTTTCCACAGACTTCCTGCAATAGTTTACGATTGCTTCGGCGTATTTCAGGCTGTTAAGCTTTCCATTCTCGTACATAAATCCGGGAAGACTCCAAAACTCAAATATATCTATTCCACCTAAAGCCCTGATTTTTTTTACATATTCAAAATCTGTCAGTTCTCCATTAGGAAAATTATCTCCATAATAATGGGGAACCAAATAGTCACGATCATCCCAGTTACTGAAGTCTGGCTTTAGCCGGGTACTCGTAGGGTATTCACGTTGGAGAAGAAGGTTGTATTCTGTTATCAGGTTCCACCATTTTTCTTTGCCAGCCTTATTTAATGACCAGTAAGCTGAAGGAGACAAAATTCCACCGAATCCAAGAATTTCCTGATATGTTTTTTCAGGGTTAATTTTTAAATGGACTTTCTGTCCAATCTGAGGTTTAAATATAAATCCTGATAGAGAACCTTTACCGGAATATTTTAGTTGGTGACGGGTAAGGTCCAATAAACAGGGAAATTGAGCAATCAATACATCGTTAACCTTTAATTTTATCAATAAATTCGAATTCGATTCAAAACTAACCGCATTTATCTTTCCAGTATATTTAGTTTTCGTCTCAATAATTTTCTTTTGAGGATAACGATCAGATTTTATCTTATTCTTTTCAATATCAACGTCATTGAAACCAAACGAATCATAATAACGTTGTGTAAGCTGTACTTCATCTTTGCTTACTTTTATGGTTATACCACCTTTTGAACCAGTGAAAATCCATTCAAAAGCGCCATTTTCAACTGGCAGATCTTTAAACTGAACGGTTCGAACAAAAAATGCAGGAAGCCTTTCTTCCGAGTAGAAGCCTTTATTTTGAACATCCAATCCCCATATTTGTATTTTATCATTTCCGATGGCGAAGTCAGAATATTTTTCTAACCCATCTCCCGGATCTAATCTCTTTTCCTCCAGTACGATATTGTTAACAATGGTCATGGGCCAGTTTTGCTGACTTTTGACTGCAGAAAAGGAAGCCAAGAATAAAATGCCAATTAGTAAATGCCTCATAGTTAAAATTTTATAAAAGATTTAATATCCTGCTCAGTTCCAAGTATTTTGCGACACTACTTTTTGCAAGTTATTCCGGAGATATCGATCATATAAATTCTTCTTCCATTTTCCTCGTGAGTTGACTCAAAAAAAACAGTTTTACCGTCTCTCGAAGTCCATGGATGCAAGTCGCATCTCCATTCCGGATGATTGTACACAGGCGGTGATTTGAATCTGCCGATATCTATCCTTTTATTTGTGGGTACGTGGTAAAGAAACAAAGTTTGTAATCGTCCACTTTTGTCAGGATAGGTATCATTTATTATCCATTCATTATTTGTTCCCGCAATGTAAGAACAGTGCCCGTTTACGACCATAACATCCTTGCCGATAGCACTGACTTCAGCTGATTTATCTTTAAACAAGTAAAACCCGTCCTTTAATCCGGCAGGTTTAGTATATATGGCTACATGATTATTGTCTCTCCAGATAAAATGAGAGGTTTGTCCCGATGGATCGAGGATATACAGGTCGCTTCCATCCATATTGGCAGTAAACATTCGCGTAGAAAAAACAGTATTCGGCTTTGTGTGCCAGCGGTGTAAAAAAATAAAGCGCGATCCGTCCGGACTGATCAACAGGTGATTGAACCAATGATAATATTCCTGAAAATTAACTCCTTCCATTGGAATGCCAGTAATTTGTGCCGGTGTTATCAATAACTTTGACTCACCTGTCTGAAGATTCATGCTGTAAATTCCGGTTTTATCCGGAGCTTTAATATTTAATGTTTCATCTTTTACACCAACATATCCATATCCGGGCCGCCTGATCTGCAGTCTGGCAAAATCGAGTCCAAGAGCAGTTTTGCCATCTGGGGAAAGGGTATAAACAGGCATTGGAAGTGTCCTGACCTTCATGGTTTTAATATTGATAATATGTGATACAAAATGATCACCCGACCTGTCATTCCATATTACCTCTTCAGATGAACCGGGAATAAATTGCAACATACATCCTTGTTGCCAGGACCAGGCTCGGGATTCGCCAAGCTTAATCCAACGATTTTTCCTTTTTAAATCAATCATTCCAACTTGAATTACATCTTCTGAAGTGGGTGTACGATGTTCAAAAATTGTACGCATTGCCAACACATAACGCCCGTTAGGATCTGTCAGAAACTTATCGTAGTATCCAAACCAGTAGTAAGAACCGTCATTGGGCGAAATTGCTACAGCAGGCAGCTGCTTTACCTCTGGTTCAGCCTTAGATACTTTCACGCTTAAAAGCAATATCGTCAGTAATAAAAAAACATAAGAAAATTTCATAATTTTTTAAATATATTGTTTGAATAATAATTTTTCTATCAGTCTTTCCATATTTTGCCAAGCTAATGTTTTAGATGTCCCTTTTAATAATGGATTCGCTAAGCGATTTGAACTTTGTATGTATTCTTTCAATGTACGGGCATTTCCTATGAAATCTTAAATGGTCATACCTTAAAAATTAATTATAAATCTATTAACTGTACAAAAGTGGAATAACATTGAGGCAAGTCTTTGCATTATTGTTTCATAAATTTTTAAAATTATACCAAAATTGATCAAAATTTTCAATTTTGTATCGTAACTTGAAAGTAGCAACAAAATATATAGACTTGTACTGACAAGATTCCGATTGACAAGATATTCTTTATTCGACTTTGTATTCAGTCATAAAGGTAATTGGAATACCTGTTGTTGTAATCCCTTCACCGGTAACACGTATCATTGAAGGATTATCTGCATTAAAATAATTCAAGAAAAGTTTTTCGTTTGATTGTATTGAAATATTCGGCTCCCAGAAAAGAGTAGTCCGCAAATCGGGCTCTGAAGCCGAAACTGTTGAAAGTTTATGTCGTGGTGAATAAAAAATCCTTGGCGCATCATAACCCGAAATAATGGTATTTACTGTATGATTGACTGATTTATTTGGCAGTAATCTATCTCCCGTTCTTGTGATAACTGATATTACTCCATTTGCTCCCTGAACACCAAAGATTGAAGTCTCCCCCGCTGACTTTAAAATATCAATTCTGTCTATAAAACCAACAGGCAAGGCAATCATAGCATCATAAGACTGTTTCATTCCATCAATCAGAAAAAGAGGCATTGATCCTCCATTTATTGAGTTAATTCCACGAATTCTTATATTGTACTTACCGTTTAACTTATCAACCTTAACTCCTGCGACCCGTCCACTTAAAACTTCAAAAACATTTTCATAGCCTGCAAATTGAGGAGTAATTATCAATTCAACATTTGCTTTGCCATAAATCATGCGGCTGTTTTCAATTCTAATTGTCTGAAAATCTTTGAGTTTTGGGGCAATTATGCTTATTTCGCCGAGGCTTATAGTATCGGAAAAGTTAAATTTTTTTGGAAAGGTCGCTTTTATTAAACCCTTCTGTTTTAATATAGTTAAATTCTCTTTTTGAAGTACCATCTGCTGAAGCAGGTTTTCACTAACTTTTTCTGGTTTGTATTTTAGTGAATCCAAGACAATCGTACCCAAAGGGCGTCCTTTCCTGCCGGTAGCACTTACTATCAATCTGGCTTCACCTGTGAAATCAATACCATCCAAACGAAATCTTCCAGAAGAATCGACCGGCATATTAGTCATTAGACTATGACTGTTTTCAACTATCCCAATATTAACCTTAGAGACTTCAAATGGTTTGCTAACGTCAAATTTTCTTAAACTTCCTGATACTGTGAACCCACCTTCAGGAGGATAGTAACCGAAATTATATTTCCATTCAAAATCACGCCATCCCTGTGTTAGCAAAAGTAAATCAAGGTTATGCGCTCTGTTACGATTGGAAGAATCGAAATAGTAGGAGGGCTCTTCGATATTTCCACGAATATCTGACTCAAGAAGAAACCATGAAGAGATTGTTGAAGGATATTCTAATGAACTATCAGTAAATCTTTTTTCGACTGCAGATAACGAAAGAAATGCCACCTGAGGAATATCTGAATCAGTAGAATGGGAAATTTTTATTGCAACTGAATCACGCTTTTTATAAACCGACTTATTTAGTTCCATGCTGACTTTGAAATCATTGTCTCGTTGAATATAAATCAATCGTTCACAAAGAGGGAGATCTTCCAAAACTGATAAAGTGATCATTACAATTCCATCAGGCAGAGTATCAATTGGAAGAGTAAAACTGCTGTTATATGAACTTATTTTAAAACTAAATGTCTTTAAAGTTACTTTGCGTGCCGAAAAAGTGAGTAATAGATTACGACCCAGAATAAAAGGTAATGTTTGAGTGTTTGTTTTAGTCGTTATTAATAATCTGTTATTTTGGTCAATTGAAGCACTTAAGGTAACTCCGGTTAGGAAACTTTTAGAAATTTCAGATTTAATTTCAGCACCGGTAATGTCTTTCACAACTGCATAATAACTTAATCCCGAAACAGGTCTAAGAAAAAACGAACCCATCCCAAGATGTTCAGATTTAAATGTGGTTACTAAATCTCCTGTTGATGAATAAACATAACCTGAAACATCACAACCTTTTCCAATAGCATTGACAGCTTTAAAAGCCACAACAGAGGACACATTATCAACCAGCGAACCTCCTTCGGGAAAAAACCTTATATCAATATTATTTTTCACATATTTTATTTCTTCCCGAATATCATCTTTGGTGTCTGTAGGATTAATCACAACGATTTCTTTTTGGAAGAATAACTGATCACCGAAATTCCTCATAAAGTTTGTATAGGCACGTAACCTGTATTTGCCTGATTTAATGTTGTCAGGCAACTTAAAATCCCCATTTCCCAATCCGCTTTCAAGTCTGATTACCCGACTAATTATGATTTTTGAAAAGGGAGAAATAAGCTCGACATGTAGGTTATTGCTATTGCTTGATAGCAATCTGTCCGAAGCGTCAATAAGATATGCCTTGAACCAAATATCATTTCCCGGATAATAAAGATTCCGATCTGTATGAATATAAACTTTTTCAATTACCCGTAAAGTGTCAATAGAAACGGCTGGTATCGGTTTAACGAAACTATCGAATAATTTAGGATGACTTAATACGCTAAGCATCAATATGAAGTTGAAGAAAGTCATGCTCAAATAAGATTAGAAGTTTTTCGTCAGAAAATCCAAATGATGCAATAATTGATATAAAAAATCATCCTGTTCCATTTTACAACTATTCCATTTCCGAAAACGAAAAAGATAGTTTGGGTGCTGCATCTGAATTAAATACATCCCACAACATTTTGGACAATTCACTATCCGGTTTGTTTCCTGCGTGGATAAAAAGCCGGAATCGAAGGATAAGCGATTTACCGCGATTCAGTGTGTAGCGTGTTCCAAATGCGGGGAAAGTAGGCTGTACCCATGAAAGTTCCGGATACTGAATCCAATCGCCGGGATAATCAGGATTTTGCTTATGTTGCAGCACCATTAGCCCCGAACTTTTGTCTGCCCCTGAAAATAATCCGCTCAAATCCGACCAACAACGTAGAGGAACAATGTTGGATGAATCAGTGGAGACAGAAATTACCTGTTTTTTTGGTGTCTGCATACGGACGTTCAATCCTCCGTAAAATTTGGTTCCGCGCCGGGCTATAGAAACGCTATCTTTCAATCCTACAAATCTGAAAGTAAGATCAATGATTCGGCCTTTGGATGTTGCATGGTAGGATCTGATTATGGCAATCTCTTGTACGATCGGAATACTGTCTCTCCACATCCAAAGGTTTTCTGCTTCGATCTGGGCAAATACAGGTCCATTTTGCAGTTTTATTTTTCCGGTTGGTCGTGCAAATACTATCTGTAGTGCGTGCAGGTCACCAAGTTGGCTGCCAAATTTAACTTCAGGCCATGCCCAATAGATTCCCCGGTGATGTGGATGATCCTTCGACCAGTCGCGTGTCAACAACTCGCCATTCAAACCGTAAAGCGGATGAATGTAATTGCTTCTCGCAACGGCATAAATACTTGGATTAGCCATAAAAGTATCATTTGCAGTTACAATATATTTGTTTGCAGCCAGAGTATCAATTGCATCTTTTTCATAAACAGTCTTGTAATTGTAACGAAGTACCGGTTTTCCATCATCAGACATAATAATTTGCCCGCTTTCAATATCTTCTTTGACTTCCATGATGTTTTTTATCTTTGTTTTGCTTTCAAACCACCTAAAACTACGTTTACCGGACTTTCCGTCAGGCAAAAGCATTACTGCTTGTGATTTGGTATCAGGAGACAGGATTTCAAACTGAACAGGGATCACTTTCTCAGCACCAAAATTACTTGTACTGTTTTCTGTAACTACAAGCCTGCCCTCCTGTGCGGCAACAACCTGATTTTGGGTTAGGCTGAAGCTTTTAGCAACTGGTGCATCCGTTTTTCCAAGTGAACCGTTTTTATCTTTAACTACCCACCCTGATTCACATGAAATAAGCATGACAAAACCTGACAACAGAAGGAAACAGATTGATTTTTTCATAATGAAATTATTTAGATATATTTTTCCTATCATTTACTTTTCAACAATTGCTAATCCATTAATTTTATAATTCTAATTTTGTTCCAGTACATAGCTTACTGGTGCATAAGCATGTAAGTAGAATTCTAATTTCCCTTTATTGATAGTTAAAGGTTTTCCGGATATTTCACCGCGAAGGTTCACCGGTATAGCCTTAGTAAAAGCGAAAGCTTTTGGAAATGTGACAATTACGTTGCCGGAGGTGCCTCCCTGCTCCCACAATCGCAGCAATGTTGACTTTGAGTTGGTTGTTGCAGTTGAGTAAACCGAGTTGAAAGGACTGTTAGCACGAAAAGCAGTAATCTGAATTCCTTTGCGCGAAACAGACAGACCAGTCTGCATAGTTGGAAGATTACCTGCAGCTCCATCGGCTTCACCCACTAACAATGGCACTCGTGCTTCAAGAGATGGCGTAACCAAAGTGGATTCGATGGTATTTCCTTTTGTGAAAGTCCAGATTCTAACTTTTGAGCTCCATGTCCCGGAATACCAGTAACGATAGTTGGTGTTCCATTGATTATTATAGAGATTGAGATAAATAGCGGGTTTTTGAGGAATGAAATCTTTGGTGAATTTCCAAATTCCCGGTCGGTCTAAACTGATAAGAGGGTGGTCGAACGGGCAAAATGATATGCCGGAACCATCCCTATCTGTTATAGAAACACCTGTTCCGACTGCATACAAGTCTTTATTCGACCCCTCCATTAAATCTTCAGCAGGATTCATTGTACCTAACGAACGTCCTACTGTGAAAGTTGGTGAGTTTACTTTAAAAGGAAAACAGAACCAGTCGGCTTCAGGCCAGTTATCTTTGGCTTTGTTTTTTATAGTCAGCTCAATATCAATAAACGGACTGTTGTTTTGCAAGGTAATTTGTAAGGTTGAAGCCGGAAAATGATTAGAGGTATCAGCTGGCAAATCTAAGAGGGCAATCTGCCGAAAAGTCTCCAAAATGATTTTTAAAGTGCCTGGTTTAGTTGTTGCAGCCCGGTATGGAACTTGTTTTTCTGAAACCATGCCCGGTTTATACATGGCGGGATGTAGCCATTCTCCCTTAGATCCAAAAGCATGAAATCCCCTGCCATTTTGGTAATCGGTCACATATTTTTCGGTTTGTTCGAAAGTGAACCGCTCATTAAGGTATTGTCCAATGCCATAACTTGCCGAAGGGTCAGCCCATTCCCTACCCGTGCGCTTGTCAATCATTGAGGTAATAATGCCGCGAGTCGGATCTATTTTTAGCACAAAGTACTTGTTTTCAATAGTATTAAATGGTGATACTTCGGAAGTTTTTTTGGTTAAATCCTTTTCTGTAAAGGTTTTATACCCATAAGGAGGTATGTCATTTGCATAGATAAAATTGTGCTCGCCTGTAACCTTTACCAATTCAGACCGACTCCAAGGAAGAGGATTATAGACTACAAAACGTTTTCCCTCAAGTTTTACATTTTGGGCAAGAGCGGTCAAATTACTTGCCAATAGCGGCATTATGATTTTCTCACTTGTGCGAATATAGTCCGTCTTGTCTTCCCACGATCCTTCAAGGTCTTTATAGCTTTCGGGGGATAATTTTTTAAAGGCATCGCCATATTCTTTGATTCCCTTAGAACCACCCCATGTGTGTTCGTCATAAAGCAAAAGTTTTTCATACGCCTTCGAAATATCTTTGGTAATATCCGGTGAAGCGATATTCCATTTTTTGAGATGCGTATTCAATACTTCGGTTACATATATGAAAGGGTTTATATTTCGGGCGATTTTCATACCTCCGGGATCACTCATGCAGCCATGTATCCAGGTATCAGGGGCTTCACCCTTAATAACAGGCAATTCAGGATTGGTAGCAAGAATAGCATCGGCGAAATCTTCGAGACGCCCAACCCTCACTTTGACTCCGGGCATTTTTTTAGCCGCTTCCTCAAATAATGCTTTTACATCGCTGGCACTGGGTGGACCGGAATTGTCGGGAGTAACAAAAATAGCAGGCCAAACACTATAGGGCCAATTAGCCGGAGGAATAAGATTTCTGCCATTCCGCACATCGTTCCCACCCCATTCCATTGGGTAAGTCAGACCTACTGTTGTTCCGTAAATAGGAGAATATAGCGTTAAAACACGACTTCCATCCGGTCCTTCCCACCAAAAAAGAGGAGGATACTTAACATCACCACTTGGCCAGTTGCAACCAATGTGCATGAATTTTACGCCACCCTGGGCAAGGCCGGTTGCCAAAACATTTCCCTGCGAAGGAACATCTGTCATTTTTGCCCCCCGCGGCAATGGAAGTCCATATTTTTGAGTCACAAAGGTAGCCGGTTCATAAAATCGTGCAAAATCTTCGGGAAACATTAGCTCTGCCTCAACGGTAAAGGGAGCGGCATGACTTACAAAACGACCCGATTTAAAGGCATCCTCCAATCGTTTTCTTCGCTCGGGAGTTTGTCCGTCCCAATCTTCAAGTACCTTAGCCATTACCCAACCCGGAGCAGTCCAGGCAAATTGCTGCTCTTTAGGCAAATCACGTGTTTTGTCCATAATATCCAAAGCCTTGTCAATCATATCGGTACGATAGTATTGCATAAGATCTTTTACACGATGGGTATAACCAATATCGAAATGTGTTTTACAAATCACAATTATTTCCTTCACATTTGTATTAACATATTCCGGATAGGCTTGTCGGTTTTGCCCAAATGCTTCCATACTAAAAAGCAGTAAGATAATAAGTTTGATTTTTTTCATCACAAAAAAGTCATTAATTGAATAATTACAAAGATATAAAATATCTTATTTTTGTCAATAGTGAAAATTTTCGATCTTATGAAAATATAACTAACTTTGCGCGACAATGGAAAAAACTGCTAAATTAGTTGATTATGTCAGAAATTTGCGGCTGAAACACCTCAACGAGCGTGAAATGTTGCTTATTTTGAGTTTTGTAGTTGGGTTACTTAGTGGCTTTGCAGCAATTATCTTAAAAAACCTGATTCACCTCCTTGGGAATTTTTTAACAGATAATTTTTCTTCATATTCAGAAAGTTACCAGTATCTGGCTTATCCTGGTATCGGAATTCTGATAACTGTTTTTTATGTAAGATGGTTCGTCAAAGACGATATCGGACATGGAGTAACAAAAGTACTTGATTCCATTGCCAATAAAAAAGGGGTAATTCGAGTTCATAACATGTTCACTTCCATTATTTCGAGTACAATTACCATTGGTTTCGGGGGTTCAGTTGGAGCTGAGGCACCTGTTGTACTTACCGGGTCATCTATTGGATCGAATATTGCAAGGAAGTTTAATCTTAGTTACCACACAAAGACCGTATTGATTGGTTGCGGAGCCGCAGGAGCAATTGCCGGTATTTTCAAAGCACCTTTGGCTGGAATGTTATTTGCAATCGAGGTTTTGATGCTCGACATGTCAATGGCTTCGTTACTCCCACTGATGATTTCATCTTCCACAGCAGCCTCATTAGCTTATTTTTTAATGGGTGGTGCCCACCATTTTTATATTCAAATAAATAAGGATTTCAATGTTAATAATATTCCATGGTATATTGTTTTAGGAATATTTTGCGGTCTTTTCTCTTACATTTTTACACGTGGTAATTTGTTTGTAGAAGGGAGATTCCGAAAAATAAGTAATCCATATTTAAAGGTTTTGATTGGCGGAACAATGCTTGGAATTTTTATTTTTTTATTTCCATCGCTTTGGGGTGAGGGTTATTTTACAATAAATCAAATACTTACAGATACAGGGTCAAATATCCTCAATAATTCACTTTTTGTAGGTTTTAAAGACGACAAATTTATTATAATAGGCATGATTCTGCTGATTATGCTGGTGAAAATTGTTGCAACTGCCACAACAACAGGTGCCGGAGGAAGTGGAGGAATTTTTGCACCAACCTTATTCCTGGGAGGAATGGCCGGTTTTTTTGTTTCTTCATTGATTAATATAGATGGGAATTTGGTGCCTGCCCGTAATTTTGCTCTTGCAGGAATGGCTGGAATGATGGCTGGTGTAATGCACTCTCCGATGACAGCGATCTTCCTGATAGCTGAAATTACAGGTGGATTTGGATTGTTAATACCGTTGATGATTACATCTGCAACTGCCTACCTTACGATTACACCGCTTCAACCTCATTCCCTCTACCATATCCGACTTGCCCAACGGGGTGAACTCATTACTCACAACAAAGATAAAGCAGTACTAACACTGATTAAACTGAAAAACCTTATTGAGACCGATCTTATGACAGTGCGTATTGACAGCACGCTTGGCGAATTGGTGAAAATAATCTCCAAATCGAAACGCAATATTTTCCCTGTTATAGATGTTGAAGAAAATTTCTGTGGTGTAGTGTTTCTTGATGATATAAGGGTGTTCATGTTTGATAAAGAAAAGTATAATAACACTTTAGTCAAAAATTTGATGATTATGCCACCAGCGGTCATTGCCGCTGACGAAAAGATGGAAAATGTGATGAAGAAATTTAATGATAGCGGTGCATGGAATCTTCCTGTAGTCAATAATGGTAAGTACATAGGTTTCATCTCAAAGTCAACAATTTTCAATGCCTACCGTGCAGAATTGGTTCGGTTTTCGGATGAGTAATTTGAAATTGGCGTCTGGTATCTGGAATCGTGTAATTGATGCCTGTTAACAAACATTGAAATTTTCATTAAGAAAAGTCAAATAAAGTTTAGGTTTACTACATAAACAGTAAATTTGCACCTAAATATCCAAATAAAAATAGAATGAAAAGAGATACCCAGATTTTTGAGATTATTGAAAAAGAGAGACAACGGCAGATGCATGGTATTGAACTGATTGCTTCTGAGAACTTTGTTTCGGAACAAGTGATGCAGGCGATGGGTTCGTGTCTGACCAATAAATATGCTGAAGGCTATCCTGGCCATCGCTATTATGGTGGATGTCAATTTATTGACGAAGCAGAACAGCTCGCAATTGACAGACTGAAGGAACTTTTTGGTGCCGATTATGCAAACGTTCAGCCCCACTCCGGTGCTCAGGCAAATATGGCTGTTCTGATAACAGTACTAAAACCTGGTGATACTTTTATGGGACTTAATTTGTCACATGGCGGACATCTCTCACACGGCTCCCCTGTAAATTCTTCAGGTTTACTTTACCGTCCGGTAGCTTATTCGGTAAAAGAAGAAACCGGACTTGTGGACTATGATATGATGGAGGAAGTTGCACTGAAGGAACTTCCAAAACTGATTATTGCCGGTGCATCAGCGTATTCACGCGAATGGGATTATCAACGGATGCGAGATCTTTCTGATAAAATAGGAGCTATCTTTATGGTTGACATGGCTCATCCTGCAGGGCTTATTGCTGCCGGACTACTTGATAATCCGCTGAAATATGCGCATATCGTCACTTCAACCACTCATAAAACATTACGTGGCCCGCGTGGAGGAATTATCCTTTTGGGTAAAGATTTTGAAAACACATGGGGACTTACCACTAAAAAAGGAGAATTGAAGATGATGTCGTCATTGCTTGATTCAGCAATTTTTCCTGGTATTCAGGGTGGTCCTCTGGAACATGTCATTGCCGCAAAAGCAGTTGCATTCGCGGAGGCACTTTCTCCGGAATATAAAGATTATCAAAGCCTTGTACAGAAGAATGCAAAAGTAATGGCACAGGCATTTATGGAAAGAGGTTATAAGGTAATTTCAGGGGGAACCGACAATCATTCTATGCTTATTGATTTGCGAACGAAATTTCCCGATCTTACCGGTAAAAAGGCGGAAAACGTTCTGGTTCAAGCCGATATAACAATCAACAAAAACATGGTTCCGTTCGATTCACGATCTCCTTTTCTAACTTCCGGTTTACGTGTAGGCACTCCTGCAATCACAACTCGAGGTATGAGTGAAGAGTTCATGCCAGTTGTTGTTGAGCTGATTGACGAAGTACTTGAGAATGTTGATAACGAAAACGTAATTAAAAAAGTGCGCGGAAGTGTTAATAAAATAATGGAAGACTTCCCAATGTTTGCCTGGTAAAGCATTGATAATCAATCGTATTAAGCTTTAGGACGCGGATAACGCAGATGAAAAAATCTGTCTTATCCGCTTTTTTCTGTTGATAAAACAAACTTTGTTTTACTATTTCCCCAACAAGCATTAAAAATTAAAAAATTAAAAATTAAGCATTAGGCATTAACCATGAAGCATTAAGCATTAACCATTACTTCTACTTCATCGAAACCCTTGAGAAAGGTACTACGTCGTGTGTGGTAAATTCACCTTTTAAATATTTATAATAACCAGTGATTGCAATCATTGCGGCATTATCAGTAGTGAATTTAAAAGGCGGTATGTGCATCTCCCAGTTGTACTTTACTGATGCATCAGTTAGAGCCTGGCGCAAACCAGAATTTGCAGAAACTCCACCTGCAACAGCAATTGTCCTAATTCCAGTCTCTTTAGCGGCCTGCCGTAGTTTTGTCATCAATACTTCGATAATAGTATATTGGAGTGAAGCACAAATATCTGCCTTGCATTCTTCAATGAAATTTGGATTCTCGGCCATTTTATCACGAATAAAATAGAGAAATGACGTTTTTAAACCACTAAAGCTATAGTCCAAACCTTGAATCTTTGGTTTGGCAAAAACAAATGCTTTAGCATTTCCCTCTTTCGCCAGTTTATCAACCAGAGGTCCGCCAGGGTACGGTAATCCCATAACCTTAGCACATTTATCGAAAGCTTCGCCTGCTGCATCGTCAATTGTTTGTCCGATGACCTCCATATCAAGATGATCGCGTACAAAAATAATCTGCGAATTACCTCCTGATACGAGCAAACACAAAAACGGAAACCCGGGAGTCTTTGTCTCAACTGATTTCTCTTTGATAAAGTGAGCTAAAACGTGTCCATGAAGGTGATTTACCTCAATAAGCGGTAAGTTTTTAGCCAATGCAAAACCTTTGGCAAATGAAGTTCCTACAAGCAACGACCCCAGCAAACCGGGGCCACGAGTAAATGCAACAGCTGAAATATCGTCAATTGATACACCCGAATTTTTGATGGCAAGGTCAACAACCGGGATAATATTCTGCTGGTGAGCTCGTGAAGCAAGTTCAGGAACAACACCGCCGTATGCCTTATGAACTGTCTGCCCTGAAACCTCATTGCTAATAATCATATCGTTACAAGTTATCGCCGCTGATGTATCATCGCATGAAGATTCAATTCCAAGTATTACAATATCTTTAGTCTTTTTCATCCTATTTATTATTGTTTTTCTTTCAATAACCTGAATAACTATTTTGCCGAACGTTAAAAAGTGTTACCTTTAAAATGTCAAAAAAAAGTATTTTTGTCGTTTCTCAAGTCTCAATAATTAAAGCTCAAAAGTATCAAAATAAAGTTTAAAATATTACTTGTATTTTTGCTCATGCTAACACTTATCTCAGGCGGAGCATATCTGATCTTTAGATCTCCAAAAGTACAAACTATTGTTGTTCAATGGGTAGCTAAACAATTATCACATAGCTTAGATGCCAAAATCTCTGTTGGTGGCGTTAACATTTCCTTGTTTAAGAGTATCGTTCTTGAAAAAGTGATGATTGAGGATCAGAATGAGGACACACTGTTTTTTATCAGTAACGTTAAACTTCAAATAGACAGTTTAAAACTTTTTGAAAGAAAAGTTCATTTTGGTGACCTCAACTTCGAGGATTCCAAAATTAATATCATAAAAGATTCAAAAGGAGGTAATTACGAGTTTTTATTAGGGAAGGCTAATACCGAAGCCGATACTGTTCAATCACCCTGGCAAATATCGTTTACCAACTTTTACTTCCTTAATTCAAAAATAAAATACAAAGACTTAACAGCAAAGGATACTCTCATTAATGGAATTAATTTTAATGATATCGAAATTAACAGACTCAACCTTTCCGTAACCAATGTACATAAAACTGATTCGGTGACGACCTTCTTCCTTGATAATGCTTCAGTAAACGAAAAATCTGGATTCACAATAGGCGATCTGAGGTTTGCAGGTAGCATAAAACCGTCCGAAATAGAACTCTCTGATCTCACACTTGTTATGAACCATTCTCATATTGAGGCTAATAAAATCAAGATATCGAAAAACAAACTGTTTGGAATTGATTCGCTCTATTCCGAAAAAAGTCAAACCTTATCAAATCGTTATGTTATTGACGGTGATTTTAAAGAATCAATGCTATCATTAATAGATTTGTCATACTTAATTCCTGAAATTTGGGGTATGAATGAACCTATTCTATTTTCGGGCGGAATTAAGGGATCCCTTAGCAATGTAAAATTCAAAAAAATCAATTTGAAGCTTGGAAAGGAAACCCAATTAAACGCCGACCTTGAGCTCCAGGGATTACCTATTTGGAAAAATACCTTTATTTTTTTCAAATTATACGATAATACTTTTAATTTCAACGATCTGGCTACTGTACGAATGCCTGACAGCTCACCACAAAGATATCTTAAAATCCCTAATGAATTGCTCAATGACGTAAGACTCACTTATAAAGGAAATTTCACCGGATTTCCCTCAGATTTTGTTGCCTACGGAACACTCGGCGGCGGTTTGGGCGAATTAACAACAGACATTGCCATCCGTCCTAAAGGATCGGGATTAATTGATTTTACCGGAAGTGTCAAATCTTCTTCGTTCGAAGCAGGGAAGATTTTGAATTTTTCGCCACTTGGACCTGTAACTCTTAATATAAAAATAAATGGATCCAGGTCGGGAAATAACAAATTTAATGCCTTAATTGACGGAAATATAGATAGTCTTTACTTCAATAATTACAGAATTGACTCGATTTATGTAAACGGAAAAGCACGGGATCGCAGTTTTGAAGGAGAATTAATAGTTCAGGATAATAACCTGAAAATGAGTTTCGAAGGAAAAGCCGATTTTGAAAAAGAAATACCGGAATTCAATTTCACATCAACAGTCGGTAAAGCAAATTTGGTTATTCTTGGCCTCGAAAAGGAAAGAAAGATTGCAGAAATGACATTTAAGGTTAGTGCGAATTTCATCGGTAACCATATTGACAACGTAAACGGACAAATTGATCTTCAAGATTTTAGGTTTGTTAGAGATAATAAAACACTCGAAATTCAAAGTCTTTTGCTTAAAACTCTGAATAGCAGTGAAAAAAGCAATATCACACTACGGTCAGATATTGCCGATGTTAGTATTGATGGTAAATACCTTCTTGGTGAATTAGATCTTACCTTTAGGGATTATCTTTTGTATTTTCTTCCTTCGGCAAAACTTCCGTTTTCAGACCGACCATCAACCGCCAAAAATGCTTTTAAATTTAACATCAATATAAAAAAAGCTGAGGAGTTGGGAAGCTTTTTTGTACCAGAATTGACTGCCAAATCACCCGCAATTTTTACAGGTAATATTGATTCAGAAAAGAAAATTTTCAATCTTGACGGATCTGTAAACAATATAATTTTCAATCAGTTTCAAATAACTGACCTGACTATAAACTCTCGAAATACAGATAAAAAATGGTATGTAAGAGTCGGAACCAAAGAAGGATTGCTTGGTGGGAATATTGATTTTGAGAACTTTTCAATAAATAACACACTCTCAAACGATAGCCTCAATACTTCAATTACCTGGAATAATACCGGTGTTCCTACTTATTCGGGGAAAGTTGATTTCATGGGGATATTTACCAAAAATAAAGAAGGTAAAAGTTTAGCCGATTTTTATCTTAAACCTTCTAAAATATGGTTAGCTGACTCTTTATGGCAAATCGAAAAAAGTCATCTTCATATTGATACTACATCAATTGCAATTGAAAACTTCAATATCCATCATAATCAGGAAAAATTCAGAATATTTGGAAAAGTAACTGACAACACAGCTGATAAGATTAACCTTGAATTTACTAAAGTTAAACTAAGCAACCTCGATCTATTGCTTGGCGAAGAAATTGGAATTTACGGCGAATTAAATGGAACTGCTTCATTAGCTGACCCTTATCATTCATTTTTTCTAACAAGCAATCTGGTAGTATCGGACTTTACATATCTGAAAAAGAATTTTGGAGATATTGTGCTTGACAATACATGGGAGCAGGGAAAGGAGCAATTAAACACTTCGTTGAAACTTGTAAAAGATTTGAAAACCGGGCTGGAGCTGAAAGGTTATTACATACCTACCGAAGATAGTATCAATTATAACGCCTCATTTAACGATTATCCACTCGAATCATTACTTCCAATTTTAAGCAGTTTTGCCAATAAAGTTGAAGGACTTGGGAATGGCACCGTCAATATATCAGGCAAACTCTCCGCACCCAAATTCAACGGAAAAGTTGCCGTCTCAAATGTAAAAGTCGGTATTGATTATACTAAAGTTGTTTATTCTCTTAATGATACTGTACGGTTTTCCGGTGATTCCATAAATTTTAAAAATATTGAGGTTTCTGACATTGAAAATAACAAAGCCAGATTCAATGGTGCAATTACCCACAATTTATTCAATCACATGACATATAATTTGTTCGTCAATACGAACAATATCTTGGCATTGAACACCACACGCAACGATAATAGTCTTTTCTATGGTCTGGCTCACGCCTCCGGATTAGCCAGAATTTCGGGTAGAATAGCCAATGTATTATTGGATATGTCGTTAACCAGTAAACCAGGAACACAGATAAATGTTCCTCTTGAAAATCCCGAATCAGTAAACGAATACGATTTCATACGTTTTGTAAATAACGACAAACCACAGAGTAAAAATAGTTCAGTCACAAAAACTAACAATTCAACCGGATTTGAAATGAATCTTGATGTAACTGCCACTCCTGATGCAAAAGTTCAACTAATCTTTAACTCAACTGTAGGCGATGCAATTAATGGATTCGGAGCAGGTGACCTGAGATTTAATTACGACAAAGAGGGTAATTTCTTTATGTATGGTGATTATAAGATAGACAAAGGGGATTACATGTTTACCCTTCAAAATGTACTTGCCAGAAAGTTCCGAATTGAACAGGGTGGACTTATTTCGTGGAATGGTGATCCTTATGGTGCAATTGTTGATCTTAATGCAGTCTATACTTTAAAAGCTCCCGTCAATTACTTGCTTCTCAATAACAACCAAAACGATAATTCAAGAAGGATTCCTGTCGAGTGCAGAATTAATCTCTCAAAAAAATTACTAAATCCGGCTGTAAAATTTGATATTACTTTTCCGACAGCTGACGAAAGGACTAAAGATGAACTTCAACAATTTATTAGCACACAAGATGATATTAACAGGCAAATGGTATCCTTACTTGTAATGGGACAATTCTTTACTCCTGAATATCTGAGAGGAAGACAGGATTTTCAGTCCAATACAGGTAATCTTGTTGGTTCAACAACTTCTGATATTCTTTCAAACCAGCTTTCAAACTGGCTTTCGCAGATCAGTAATGACTTCGATATTGGTTTTAATTATCGTCCGGGCGACCTGGTAAATACCAACCAGATGGAATTTGCATTGAGTACCCAGATTCTCAACGATAGGGTAACAATAAACGGAAATATTGGAAACAATAGCAATTTACAATCAAACACCGCAAATCCCATGGTGGGTGAAGTCGAAGTATTTATAAAACTTAATAAATCGGGCAAATTACAACTTAAAGCTTACAATCGCGCAAACGATGATCTTATATACGATACCTCCCTTTACAAACAAGGCGTTGGATTCTCATTCACCGAAGAATTCGATTCGTTGAGCGATCTGTTTAACCACTATCGTCCTAAAAGAGCACAAAAAAAAGGGATTATAAAAGGTCAGTAAGGAGTAACGGAGTATGGAGTATGGAGTATGGAGTAGGTTGTCGGTTTTTGGTTTTAGGTTGTTTTTGTTGTTGGTTTCCGTTAGCATTTTTTAACCCTTACTTTTTGTAAAGGAACAAAATATTCGTACAGAATACCTATTTTTGTCAAGCGTACTTAATCATTCAAAAATTGTAACATACAATACTTTTATTCAATATGTTAAATCTATTATTTCTTCAAAGTGCACAGGGGGCAGTCGGGACTACAGATATTGCAGCAAAAGCGACAAGAGCTGCTGTAGAACTAAACTTCTTCGATTTGGCGATCAAAGGTGGATGGATAATGATTCCGATTGTTTTACTCGGTTTTATTGCAGTTTACATTTTTGGCGAACGTTATTACACAATTTCAAAAGCTTCCAAAATTGACCGCAATTTTATGGATCAGATTAAAATGTTGATTCACAAAGGTAAAGTAGATGATGCCCTTATGCTGTGCCGTTCAAACGAGGCGCCTGTAGCGAGGATGATTGAAAAAGGTATTTCTCGCATTGGTCGCCCTTTGAACGATGTAAACACTGCAATTGAAAATGTGGGGAATCTGGAGATTTCGAAATTGGAAAAAGGTTTTCCGGCATTGGCCAGCGTTTCCGGAGGTGCTCCCATGCTTGGATTCCTCGGAACCGTTATCGGTATGGTTCAGGCGTTTTACAACATGTCAACAGCCGGAAGTAATGTAGATGTTACTATTCTTTCTGGCGGTATTTATCTCGCAATGGTGACAACAGTTGCCGGTCTGATTGTTGGGATTACCGCTTATTTCGCCTATAATATCCTTGTTGCAAAAGTGGAATCTGTTGTTTTTAAAATGGAGGCAACCACCTCAGAATTTATGGATCTTTTGCACGAACCGGCCAAATAATTTAATATCAATAAATTATGGCATTACGTAAACGAAATAAAGTTGAATCGGGATTCAGTATGGCCTCCATGACTGATCTTGTTTTCCTGTTGCTTATATTTTTTATGATCACCTCGACTGTGGTAAGTCCTAATGCTTTGAAATTATTGCTTCCGCAAAGTAGCAATCAAACAAATGCAAAGCCATTGACTACCATATCTATAACTAAAGATATAAAGTACTACGTCAATAATAATGGTAAGCCGGTTCAGGTAAATTTTGCCGAGATTGAACCTTTTCTCCGTCAAACCTTGGGTAATCAACCTGAGATGTACATATCACTTCATGCCGAGAAATCGGTTCCGATAGAAGAGGTAGTGAAACTGATGAATATTGCCAAGCGCAATAAATATAAGATGATACTTGCCACAAGTCCCGAACGGGATTAAATGACACATAATCAGCTATGACATTGTCCAAAAGCGAAAGAACAGGATTAATTGCCTCTGTATTATTTCATACAGTAGTATTGCTGTTGCTGCTCTGCATGGGGTTTGTCATACCATTTCCTCCTCCGCAGGAAGAGGGTTTTTTGGTTGATTTCGGCAATTCACCTACGGGTCTTGGCATTGAAGAACCCTCAGCTGCAAGTGCTGCCGAAGCAGCTGCAGCAAGGAAAGTAGTACCCAAACCAATAACCATTCCCCAAAATACACCTAAAGTAGAAGATAAAGCTGATGAAGACCTGCTTACCCAGGAATATGAAAAAACTGTTGCAATTGCTGCCCGCACAAAGAAAAAACTTGCCGACGAAAAAAAGGCACAGCTTGACAAGGAGAAAAGGGTGAAAGATGCTGAAGCACTTGAAAAAGAACGGGCAGAAGGTGAAGAAAGACGAATTGCAGAGGACAAAGCAAAAAAGATAGGAGCAATAAATTCCCGTGCAAAAAACGCTTTTGGAGGAGGTAAAACCGATAATGGATCACAGAGTGCCGGACAGGGAAATACTTACGGCAGCGGTAATCAGGGAAGCCCCGATGGTACACCAGGTGCTAATCAGTACGGACTTGGTGGCGGAGCAGGCAAAGGGATTTCATTCAGTCTGTCCGGACGTAACGCCCGTTCGCTGCCAAAACCCACATTCCCGGGAAACGAAGCAGGTATCGTAGTAGTGGAAGTGACAGTTGACAAATTTGGCAAAGTGACCAAAGCCCTGCCCGGCATAAAAGGTTCAAATACCATAGACACAGATTTACTTGAAGCAGCCAGAAAAGCGGCTATGGCAGCCAGTTTTAATACCGACAACAATGCTCCTGCATTCCAAAAAGGAACGATAACCTATCATTTTATACTTCAATAAGATAGATAAATTGATTTCATTTTAGTAATATTGTTGTTTCTTTAGGTATTGCTTCACACTTAATTATGAAAATAAACACAGATTATTTTACCGGATAAACCTCGTTTGTACGCGATTCGGCATAAAAAAATATTTTGTTGAAAATTAAGTAGTTGCAATAGATTGAAAAATATTATATTCCGGCTATTTTTGTGTATTGTGACATAAAGGGGCATGAGTCCCGGGCAGCTTTATTTAATTGGCATAATGTTCTCTCATTTCGTTATTTATTTTTTTTGCCATAAAGGGTTAGTTGTGCCAAGAAACACGGAACGTGTTTTGATATTATTCGATGTATGTTGTTTTCAAGATGGTGGGCTGCAAATAAATGTTTGTGACACTGATTTATATTTATTGAAGGCTTCACTCAAATTGAAGCCTTCAATATTAATTCCCTATTGAAGAAACAATACAAATACGACATAAATGAAAAGTTACTTTGTATTTAAAGCCTGATTTCCGGTATTTCGCCTTTAGGGTTACTGAAATAAAACACACTTTGTCCCTTCCTGCTACGTTTTTAGTGGTTTTCCTGGAGAGTTGAACAGCAAAAATAGCTACTCTCGTTTTTAAAAGAAAACTTAACTACCAATCGTTTGCAACAATTTCCACATCATCAAAAAGCCAAAAATGTGAAAGGTTCTGCCACCACCAGAGAAGCAAATTGAAGTTTACTCATGTAAACTTACATTGGTAAACAAAAGTACAGCAAATTGCAACAACAACTCTTTAGCCGGAATTATCCCGGTTTGTTGATAAGATTTTGCTTAAGTTGACATTCCAGATTAGTTTGCAGAACCAATTATTTTATGCGACAAATTGATACAATATTTTGTAAATTGCAGACAATCAAAATACGAGCGTATGTATAATCATAGTATTTATATACAGCAACTTAAATAAAGTTTGATAGAACTAAATCCATTTTTAATAATGCTTTTTGGCTCTTATGCCTGGGGCACGCCACATAAAGATAGTGATATTGATTTACTGGTAGTAACCAATGATGATTTTATACCGAAAAATTATGATGAAAAATTGATGTTGTCTTTAAAGTTTAAAAGGCAGATTTATGA
>CAILKW010000760.1 GCA_903834845.1 uncultured Bacteroidia bacterium
ACTTATTGAGGGGTTAAACGAAACACTTAAGGCTGAGTTCCGCCTTAATCCCGACACTTTTATTTGGGGTCAGGACATGGCTAACAAGGAAAAAGGCGGAATATTTAATGTGTCAAAAGGATTACAAAAAGAATTTGGGTCTGGCCGGGTTTTTAACGGGCCAATTGCTGAAGACTTTATTACCGGAACTGCAAATGGGATGTCGCGTTACAATCAGAAAATAAGGATAGTAATTGAAGGAGCTGAATTTGCTGATTATTTTTGGCCTGCCATGGAACAATATGTTGAAATGACACACGAATATTGGCGAACGAATGGTGCATTCAGTCCAAATGTCACTATTCGCTTGGCTTCAGGGGGGTATATTGGCGGTGGATTGTATCATTCTCAAACTATTGAAGGTACTCTTGCAACTTTTCCTGGGATTCGAATCGTTTATCCATCATTTGCAGACGATGCAGCAGGATTACTCCGAACCTCAATACGATCAAAAGGTCCAACTCTTTTTCTTGAACCAAAAGCTCTTTATAATTCCCCAATGGCTGCAACTCCGATTCCGGATGATTTTGAAGTGCCATTCGGTAAAGCAAGAATCAGACGCGAAGGAACTGACCTAAGCATTGTTACTTATGGAAATACAACTCACCTGTCCCTCAAAGTTGCTGAACGACTTGCTAATGAAGGCTTTAGCGTTGAAGTAATTGACATTCGGACATTGATTCCTCTTGATAAAGAAACAATACTTAATTCTGTAAAAAAGACAGGCCATGTTCTCATTGTGCATGAAGATAAAGTATTTGGTGGATTTGGTGGCGAATTGGCCAGTACTATTGGCGAAGAAGCATTCGAATATCTGGATGCACCTGTTCGCAGAATCGGTTCAGCATTTACACCGGTTGGTTTCAACAGAATTTTGGAAACCGCCATTCTTATTAACGAGGAAAAAATATTTGCAGCCGCTATCTCACTTTTAAAATATTGATTATGAAAAAAGTAGGACTCTTTTATAGTTTTAATTCAAAAAAAACAACAAAACTTGCCGGGATTATTCACAAAGCATTCTCAGGATTTGATGTTCAATTAATTAATGTCGATGATGTTAAAAAGGGTGATATTCCTGCATTTGACAACCTTATTATTGGAGTTCCAACCTGGTTTGATGGGGAATTACCAAATTATTGGGACGAATTGCTACCAGACTTAGAAGAAATTGATTTTGCGAACAAGAGAATTGCAATTTTTGGATTAGGCGATCAGAAAGGATATCCCGAAAATTTCTGTGATGCCATTGGAATTATGGCCAAATTTTTTGAAGATAGGGGAGCACTTATTGTTGGTAATGTTTCTTTGGAAGGTTATACTTTTGAAGAATCAAAAGCTGTAAGAGATGGACATTTCATTGGTTTACCGCTTGATCAGGAAAATCAGGCGAGGTTATCTCATGGACGAATTGAAAATTGGGTTGCCAACCTAATAAATGAATTTGTTTGATTTTATGTATAGAATAATTCGCGAATTGATTTATTTTACCTTGTTTATTTTTGCCATTTATCTATTTGCAAAAAACGAAAAATATAAATCCACATATTGGCCGGATGAGATCATGATCAAAGATGTGAAATTGAGCACTGCTGATTCAATTATATTTCAATCTGATACAGCATTAATACCTGTAAATTATATTAGTTCTTTAGACTTTCGTTCTGTAAATCCTGAAAATAGAAAAGATTTGTTTATTCAATACTTGCTACCCGCGATTGTACTTACCAGGAACCATTTACTGGATAATTTGCACCATATTGAATTTATCGAAAGTCGTATAATAGCTAAAAAGGAGATTTCAGAGATGGATTCAACGTTTTTGGTTGAAATGAGATTGAAGTATGAGACTGATTCACTTATTGAATTAAAAAGACGAATCTACCCTCATCCGGTAAGTTTGGCACTGACTCAGGCAGTACTTGAATCAGGATGGGGTACCTCAAACATCTTTCGTAATGGAAATAATATCTTTGGCATAATGTCTTTTTCAAACCACGATTCCAGGTCAATTGTCCCATTTGATGAAGAAAATGATCGTTATCTCCGAACATATAGTACAGTGATATCTTCTGTAGAACATTATTTTCTATTAATTGCAAAAGTCCCCTCATACAAAAAATTCAGGCAAAAACGTTGGGAAGGATTAGGCACTGCTGAACTGTTAAAATATATGAGTAGCTACCACGAATCTGATCAATATATCCCATTGGCGAAATCTATAATCTGCAGCAACAATCTCGAACGGTACGATAATATTGCTATTGACCCAAAATATAAAGAAATCTTAACGCTCAGATCATTCTTAATGAAATAATAATATTTTGATAATCAATAGTAATCATAAGTAAATATTCATCCTATTACATTTGCAATAAAAATTTGAAGTATATATGAGAATGAAAATTAAGAAAACAATTGCGATTGTAGCTCATGATAATCGTAAAAAAGATATGGCTGAATGGGTAGGCTACAACTGGAAAGAATTGGCTCAACATACACTTGTTTGTACCGGTACAACCGGAAAATTAGTTAATGATACAATCAATATGAAGTGTAAGGAACATGATTCAATGCCTCCACAGGTCATTATTTTAAAATCAGGTCCATTGGGAGGTGATCAGCAACTTGGATCAATGATTTGCGAAGGCAATATTAATTTGTTAATTTTCTTTTGGGATCCAATGCAGCCACAGCCTCACGATGTAGATGTTAAAGCACTTTTAAGAATTGCTGTTTTGTACAATATTCCAACAGCATCTAACCGATCAACAGCAGATTTTATCGTTTCATCACCCTTATTTCACCTAGATTATAAACCAATTATTAAGGATTATACTCCCTATATGAACCGAAATCTCGATATTTGACACGGTATTAAGGCTTTTCCTTTTGTTCCGAAATAGGAGTAAATCTAAGTGAAACTGAATTAATACAATATCGTAGCCCTGTAGGAGGTGGGCCATCCTCGAAAACATGTCCTAAGTGAGCTTCGCAGTTTGAACAGCTAATTTCGGTTCGTACCATTCCAAAACTTTCATCTGTAACTATATTAATTGACTTAATATTTGCAACATCACTAAAACTCGGCCATCCACAACCGGATTTGAATTTCGACTCCGAATTAAAAAGGAGGGCACCACAATTTGAGCAATAATAATTTCCCTTTTCGTAAAAATCAAAATATTGACCTGTATAAGGGCGCTCAGTTCCTTTGTTTCTGGATACCTCAAACTGGAGCGGTGAAAGATTCTTCTTCCAAGAATCATTTGATTTTATGACTTTTGGGCTGACGTGTTGTTCCTTTAATTTTTTTGATCGTATGTCATCTTGTGCCATAGTCTGGATGAATATAGTAAGAGTTAATAAAAAAAAAAGTGAAATTATTTTTTTCATATTGGGTGTTTCTTTTTACTTTAAAACGAAAATTCCATTTCTTTTGTTTCAAAACAAACTATAGTATTTGCAAAAGATTTTAAAAGATTGATGGCAAAGAAAACAGCTTATATATACCTGATAATCAGTTATTCATTTGTCTTATAACTGATATTATGTTATTTTTATGAATGTAATAAAAGAGGGTAGTAGCTCCCTCTTTTATTTTTAAAGATTAAATAACTTATTTAAAGCTCTCAAATTTGTCCATCATTTTTAGCCTGTAATAAAGATTCTTTAATTGGTCACGAATGTAAGTATCTTTTGGATTGTACTGTACAGCTTTTTCAAGGTAAGGAACTGCCAATTTGAATTGATCGTCAGATTTATTCTTTTCTGCCTCATAACGTACCTGATCGCTCGTTGGCACAGAATTGGCAACGTCAAACTGTTTTACGCCGCGATTAAAATAAATAACTCCAATATTGTAATAAGCATCTGCGTTATCGGGTTTTACCTTTACAGCCTCTTCATAAACTTTAATAGCATCATCCTGACGACCCAGTTTGTCGAGTGCCACACCTTTTGCCAAATAAAATGAAGAATTTTCCTTTTCTTTTTCAATCGCTCTATCGAGGTATGTAATAGCCTCATTTGGTTGTCCCGACATGATATAATAATTGATCAACTGTACATTAATACTTTGATCTTCAGGATATTTCTCAAATGCCTGTTTCATGATTTCAACAGATTTAACTGTATCTCCCAATTGCTGGTAAGCACTGATAATCTGCGCATAAGATGAACCACCGTTATATCCGTATTTTGCACAGTCGGTGAAGTACTTAATTGCCTTTTCGTACTGTTTTGCATTCATAGCAGCAAGGCCCGTGTTATACATGATAGCGGTATCAATAGAAGCATCGGTTTTGAACATTGATGTTTTATCAATAGCTAATTTTTTCTCAAAATAATCAGCTGATTTGGCATAATCAAGTGCTGTATATGCTTCAACAGCAGCGTTAATCAACGTATTTGAAAATCCTAAAAGTTTAATTTTTAATCCAGGATTACCACCTTTTTCGTCAAGCTCGATTGCTTTCATGTACGATTTGTAAGCCTCTTCAACCGGATTTTCAACCAATTTTTTAAAGTTCTCGTCTTTCGAAAGGATTATTGCTTCAATGATCTCGCCCCGTGCCTGCCATGTGCCGGTCCAGTTCAGAGTCTTCTCTGCTTTTTCATTTGCGGGATCCAAAGTTTCTTTAATTGTTTCCCAAGCTTTATCAAGCTTTCCGGCATCTCTGTAAGAAAGAGCACTTGTAACTTTGCCCTTTTGAGCAAATCCTATGATGCCTACAAATAATAGTACGGCTGCAAAAAATAGTTTCTTCATGATAAAAATGTTTGTGTTTTAAATTGTTGCAAAATTGAATCAATATTTTTAAAAATACAAAAAAAACATTAGTTATTTGAAATTAAATAGAACTAATCAAGTTCACTATTATTGGTTTCTTCATCTGTCAGAAGTTCACCATCATTGGTTTCATCATCTGTAGAAAGTTCAATATCATTCGGTAGAATTTCGTCAACTTCCTCTATTTCAACACGTGCAACGGAAGCAATTGAGTCATCATCGCGAAGATTAATAAGCTTAACACCTTGAGCAGCACGACCTGTCATACGAATTTTGGATACCGGTACTCTGATTGTAACCCCTGCCTGAGTGATTATCATCAAATCATCGGAATCGGTAACATTTTTAATTGCAACCAGTGAACCGGTTTTTTCGGTAACATTTATGGTTTTAACGCCTTTACCTCCACGGTTTGTAATCCTGTAATCTTCAATCTTCGAACGTTTTCCAAATCCATTTTCCGAGACAACCAAAATATCATCCGAATCGTTGGCTACACAAATCATACCAACCAGTTCATCGTTTTCATCATCGAGACTGATTCCTCTGACGCCAGAAGCTGTACGACCAATTGCCCGCGCATGTTTTTCGTGAAATCTTATTGCCTTTCCTGATCGGACTGCAAGCATAATCTCATTATTTCCATTTGTAAGACGTGCTTCGATCAACTGGTCATTTTCACGAATTGTTATTGCATTAACTCCATTCTGGCGAGGGCGCGAATAGGCTTCAAGCGGAGTTTTTTTGATTACACCTTTCTTGGTACAGAGAATGATATAGTTATTATTGATATATTCTTCGTCTTTTAGCGAAGTAACATTAATATAAGCTCTTACCTGATCATCAGCCTCTATTCCCAAAAGGTTTTGAATAGCACGCCCCTTCGA
>CAILKW010000761.1 GCA_903834845.1 uncultured Bacteroidia bacterium
CGGCTATACTCAGGAAGAAGTGAATCTTTACTTTGGCGACAGGATAGATGAATTGGCTGTTAAAAACAAAGTTGACAACACTGAATACTGTGAAAGAATACAGAACTGGTACAACGGGTTCCGCTTTCACGAAGATTCGCCTACGGTATATAACCCTGTATCATTGGGAATGTTTATTAATGAAGGCGGCAGGTTCAGTAATTTTTGGTTTTCGACAGGCAGTCCATCATTTATCTTTAAGGTTTTAAAACGACAGAACATTGATTTTTTTGATACTTTATTTCGTCCGGTGGATAGCGTAATACTCGATTCGTTCGATGTGGCCAATATGCAGGCAGCACCGCTTTTGCTGCAAACGGGTTACCTTACTATTGACAGGGTGGAAATGCTTATGAACGAACCAGTTTATTATTTGCGATTTCCAAATATGGAAATTGAAACGGCGTTTGAAAAACATTTGGTAAGTTCGATGGCAGAACGGAGCCTTGATGTGGTTACATCAGAAATCAAACAGTTGCAGATTGCATTGGTTACAAACAAAACGAAGGATATCGAACGAATCCTGAAAAGCCATATCGCCGCCATACCATACACCAACCGCAGTAACATGGAGGAAAACTATCAGAACATTATCTATTCTGTTTTCAGATTGCTTGGGGCTGAGATCCATAATGAAGTACATATTAACAATGGCCGCATCGACACAGTTATTGTGAACCGCAACCATATTTATATTTTCGAATTCAAAATGGAACAAGCGGCCAAAGTCGCCATAGCCCAGATAAAAGAACAAGGATATGCAATACCTTATTTATCAGATGGAAAACCTATTACGCTGATTGGCATCAATTTTTCGAAAAAGAAAAGGAATATTGTGGAGTGGCTGGAGGAGGAGATGGTTTGAACTTACCCATGTTTTGGTTCAAAAGGCTTTACCTATGTTTCTTTGCGTTAAAAAAAATAACACATAGGTACATAAGTTTATAAATCAGGCACATAGGTTTAGTGTCGATAGTTTTTCGTTTTTTTTATACCAGCCTACGATCGAAACATCCCCCTGGCAATTGATGGCAAAGGGGGGTGTGTAAAAAGGAACCTAAACTAAAGCCACAAATTAACTATCTGTTTTTGAATAGGTATGGGGATGCTCCAAAATAATACTTTTTCTTCTTCGCTCAATTCATTAATCCGATTCACCTTTCTTTAAAAGAAGTTTGCTCAATTCCTTTTAGTGAACAGGCGTCCTGCCTTTCAAGGTAAGGACTGTCATAAGCCAAACCGTAGAGTGTATGAATATCTGTCATTACAAATAAATTTGTAAAGGATTAAACAAAGACATTGAAATATTGCAATATATTATCACCCTTTGAATGCTTTTATCATGAGTTATATTTTTAATCATTCATGATATCCGAGACTGTTTATTAGGCTGCAGGGAACGAAAGGGCAATTGTTTAAATTTGGCAAACAGTTTCGGTATTGGCTTTTTATGTCCCGAAATGCCTGCATGACGGTCCAAAACAAACGTTATGCCTTGGCAATGATTTAGCAATTTGGAACATACGGCACAGACACCACGTATTTTACAACATCCAAGGGGACTTAACCCTTCGTCTGGATCTCTTGTGATTGTACCACGAATACCTGAGATGGATTTGTTTAGTCTCGTGGGTTTTTAGAATCTTTATGTTTATTAAAACACAGTTTAACTACATGCAATAAGTCTTAAATTCGATAAAAAGCTTTGTCCAGTTTCCTGCTATTCAGGGAAACTTCTTTCATGTAAATATTGGATTCAGACAGGTTTATTTAATATCAACAATACCTTTGCTAAACAATCACCCTTAAAAAAGGCAATCTGACGGATCCGATATATCCCACAGATAGACGCCAATATAATTGCCTGCAAGATTTTATTCACACCTGACTTGGTAACATTGTGCCTCAGGACGGGGAACAAGCAATAATATATTTTACAATATTCTGATGGTTCATATATTTTGCCATTGTATTAAACCACTAATATTTGGCGATGTTACTTGAAGTTAAATACCTTAACAACTTTTGATATACCTTTTAGTTTTTTTGTATTTTTCATTAACTTATTTGTTTAATTAGTTTCATTTTAGGTAAACAGGTGCTGGAGCCAAAACGCCACCACGCTGATGATCCTTGCCTTTGTAGCTGGAAGGTACATTAGGATCGCCACCAACATAATCCGGAAATTTGGGATAAGGATATATGGGTCTTTGAAACCCAATCCGATTTATCGAATCACAGCAGTTAAATGTTTTTACATTAAACTTATCCGGGGCAATTCCATTTTCAACCCATTTAACCATTGCAGACAAAATATCAAAGTCGCTGTCTTGAACAATATCAATTGCCTTGCCCTCCCTAAAGTTTAAGCCAGAACCTCCACCGCAATGTCCCATCCCCGGAATCAGAAAAAACCTGAAAAAATCCTGTGTTTGTTTTAATCCACCCTGAGCCTCAATTACCCGCTCATAATAATTGATTGCATCCTGGGCTGGAACTAGCTGGTCATCTGTTCCCGTGTACATTAAAATTTTTCCTCCACGGGATTTCATCGGACTTAAATCAGGATTATTTGCATTAAGAAGGGGACCAAGAATAGAATCAACGATTGCCATTTCTTGGTCAAAATCAAATTTTCTGTAATCAAACTTCTTTCCAAAAACCCATTTAAACAGGTATAAATGTGCTGCAGATAATTCTAATTTTGAACCTCCCAGAGGAAGAGGTGTGTAAATACGGTTCCCTGTTCTGGGATTTGTTGGGCCGGCATAAAGTTTCTTCAGAGCATTTATATCCTCCATTGTGAAACAACTATCCGTTTTAATTCCTTCAGAACATTGTGGGAGTGTTTCAAACTTAAAATCACAAAGCCTCGGATCCGTGAGGAAGCCATCCCCCGGTGCACCACCATCTTTACCTACACAGTCTTGTATCACTAATTTAGAAAACAAACTGATTTTTTTTTGCGATATAATTTCGTTAGGTTGTCCCTGATTGTTTGCTATTAAATTCCAGATAAAAAAAGTGTGTAAATGTGTACGATTGTTAGCCGGGGCTCCTGCAATTATCCCATTGTAGTCGTCAGGGAACCGCTGGGCCTCCATCAGGGCTTGTTGTCCACCAGTAGAACAAGCAATAAAATAAGCTTTGCTGGCTGGTTTTTTATAAAATACCTGTAAAATTGCTTTTGCACCGGATGTCATTTCGTGAGTAGAGCGATAGCCGAAATCTGCCCATCGTTCTGGGTGATTCACTGCATCATCAGCATTTGGTGAAGTACCCATGTCCGTATTTGCAGTAGCAAAACCACGAATTACTCCCGATATCAGTGGACCATAATTAATTTTGCCTGCACCACCGCCATTTCCTGTTCCTAAAAAGCGACCATTCCATGTATCTTTTGGCATCCATAATTCATTTCGGATATTCGATTCAGGAGTTGGTTTTGAGGTAAAAGCCACCCTTAGAAAGGCAGGAAGATTGGTGAGCTTTTTCCCACCCTGTGGTGTAAAGTTACCTGCAGGAACCTCTTCCACTTCAGTGATGGTCACTCCGGTAAGATTCATGGCTTTAATTTTTTTTACCAAATTACTGGCTTTCACGGCACTGAATCCTGTAAAACCTAATAATAGAGACAAAAAAATCGTAACAAAAAAATGTTTCATATTCTTCAATTTATAATTTATAACTCAAAAATCCAAATTGATTTTTTTGAGCTGGGTTTTAAACCGGCAATAAAACAAAAGTTACTTTTCCTAGTTTTTCTGTTATAATGTTTATTGTATAACTTCCAATTTGAATTATCTGGTCATTTTTAGTTCTATTTATGGGCACCTCTAAAAACTACTTTTCATGATGCCAGTTTCGACACAAAAATATAGTACTTATAAATCTATATCCATGGTGCGACCCACAGTCCGGATATGTGCAGCAGCCCTGCTGTATTCTTCAGCCGAATTCAAATGTTCCAACATCAGAGGGACATTTTTCAGTTGAACCAATTCGGCCAGAAACACCGAATAATTCAGATTCCCTTTACCTGCAACGATCTCATCTAATTGTGGTACGTTGTTGTCTTCGCGAAGCGTGATGTCTTTGGCGTGGCAACTCCGGATGTGTGGTCCAAGTTTTGTGAAGCAATCACTGATCATTGCTCCATTGCGGAAATAAATTTGAGGGCTGATAACCAGATTAACTGGATCGAGGTGCACCCCGAACTGTTTGCGATCGATTGCCTTGATCAGTTTCAGATACGAGTCTGCCGAATCGGGATAAGCCCAAGGCATGGCCTCGAGGGTGAACCAGGTGCGGGTTGGCTTTACCGCATCGATTATTTTTCGGGTAGTTTCAACAATCAGGTCAAAAGTGGTATCAGTCAGATTGTCTGCGTGAGGACCAGCCCAATGTTTTGTATTTCTTGAACCACTGATGTTAACGCAGCAGTTGGCTCCAATCTGGTCGGCCAGAGCAAGCGAATCGATACATTTCTCTATGGCTTTTTTGGCTGATTCCAGGTCAGGCGAAATTGGGTTGCTCCAAGCACCCACTTCAGCAATTACAATGTCATTTTTTTCTGCTGCGGTTCGATAAGCTTTGATTAAGTCGGGAGTGGATCCAACAGGAACAGGACAGTAGGCTGCCCGATATCCACCTGTTTTGAGTAACGTAATCCATTCATCGGGTGAGTTGTATTTCCCGAAAACAGGTCCCCCAAGTCGTATTTGTGATTTACCCCTCACTTTGGCAGCCAGTCCCGAAGGGGTGACCGATAAGGCAGCAATGCCAGCCGTTGTTACAGCAATAAAATTTAGTCGTTTCATCTTTATATAATTTGTTTCATAAAAATTCAAATTGATTTTTTTGAGCTGGTTTTTAAACCGGCAATAAACATCATAAGAATATCTAAACTTACTCCAATCCAATCATCTTCAGTTCAATTGTCCCTACCGACCTTCCTGGTTTGGTGTGGATTTGTGTCCTGAAAAATACTTTAGAAGTTGATTCTTTTGTTATATGCTGTGAATTATTGATCAAAAATATCCAATCTCCTGTTTTTTTGATGGCATCTGGATTCGCAGCTCCATCTAAATCTACTTTCCATTCTTTAAGCTCAGGTCCGTACCCTCCGGATGCAGTTTTTTCAAAGTTCCTGTCGTGGGTGATTGTCTGAAACTTCAACTCAAACTGCCCTACATTCTCCACCAGATAAGGGGTCAAATCAAGACTGAAATCCTGCCATTCTGTGGAGAAGGTCTTGTTATCCCAGCCACCTAAAGTTATTGACTTATTTTTAGAATTGTCATTCGTGTTTTGCCTGGATTGATCAATATTGAATAAGGCCAGATTTTGAATTAGCGGGGTAGCAATAGCGTCTGTTATGCGAAGCCTCACTTTGGATATTCGGGCAGATGGGAACTCGTCAATCCGTTTGCTGCCCACAGATGTGCCTTCTTTGATTGTTATCCATTTATCGTTGTTATAGCCTTCAAGTACAAATTTTCGCACCCGCTGACCCTGCGAAATGTCTTCCTGTATCACCGCACTATTGATCATTGCTGGTTTCATCAGATCTATTTCCAGTACATCACCCTGTCCTGAACCTGATGCCACAGGTTTGCCAAACCTTCGTGCGATTTCTGTTCCAAATGCCTTATAACGTAACACATGTGATTCAGGGATAAGCCCTGTTGTATCCGGGGTTGCATTCAGTAAAAGTACACTTCCCCGACTAACTGATTTGTTGTAGATGCTCATTAAATCCGCTACGCTCAGTATCATGTCATCGGTGTTGGGTGCCCAGAACCACTTATACGATTTTTGAGTCATCAGAAAAGGTACATCAACCTCGACTGGTGCATATGCATCGCCATCAGGATCAGAATGTAAGGCAGTTGTAGTGCCTGTTTTGAGATCAGCACTTTTTACAGTGTACCAGTTGTTATACGGAGCAATTCCCCTTTCGTTTCCGACCCACCGGATTGTTGCCTGTGGTCCCTGAAAGATAACTGCATCACTGGCATATTTTTGCAGGATATCGGAAATATCAATAATACAACTGCCGTCGAACCAGACCTCTTTCATGGGTTTATATTTTGATAATACCTCTGTTAGCTGCTGCCGGAATACTTTCTTGTACGCTTCCTGTTTAGCCGGGTCTTTGGTACGCCCTCCACTTCCCAATCCTGCACCCCAGGTTTTATCTCCGGGATAGATGTAAACTCCCAGGTCTAATCCATATTTATCGCTGGATTTTGACAACTCCGACAGAACATCTCCTTTTCCATTTTTCCATGGGATATTCCTTGCTCCATAATCTGTTGTTGTGGTTTGCCACCAGCAAAAACCTCCGGTATGCTTGGCAACAAAAACGATCATTTTCGCTCCCCACGATTTGGCCACCCTACACCATTGGTCTGTATTGAGTTTTGTTGGATTTATCCTTTCCAATGGCAATGAATTGTCGTCTTGTCCCAATCCCGTCCACGTATTGGGTGCAAAATGAATAAACATGATCCGTTCGTAATTTTGCCATCTTTTTTGAGGTACTGTTGGAACCGGTATCATTTCCTGCGATACACGGTAATCAGTTGCACGCAAAATAAAATCTACAATCGGCTGCGGATTCTGAAGGCTATGCGGATGATGGTTCACTCCAGGTTTATGTATGACTTGTATCGAACCACCCGCTTCCCTTATTTTTTGTTCAAACGGATCGGTATTTTCAGCAACGGGCACCACATCGTCTGCATCGCCAACTACATGCAACATAGGAAAACCAGCCTTGGCAATTTGATCTGTCAGATCTACCGGGTTTCCCTTAAAAGCAATTGCATCTGCTTCTGTTTTGAGGTTAAAATCCTGTTTAAAGGTTTCCCAGTCCCGTGCGCTTCCTTTACCCTTCCCTTTATTTCCCGGCCAACTCTTAAGGTCAAGAACAGGGGCATCGGCATAAATAGCAGCAACCCTCTCAGGATAGGTGACACCCCAGCGATAAATATAAACGCCACCTCTGCTCATCCCTTCCATTACAGACTTTTTTGCCAGTCCTGCCTTGGTGAGAAGCTCATAGTAATCATTCCATATTGATAAAGATTCCTCGTTTCCGAACAATTCGGCAACATCACAATAGACCACGTGGAAACCTCTTTCGAGCAAGGCAATATCGGTCTGAGGCTCATGTCCCCAGAAGCGGGCACGCCAAATCCATGGATGGCCGAGAGCTGAAAGTTTAGGTACCACAACTTTGGCATTTCGTCCCCGAAAGGTAAAATCGTAACCCTGAAAACCACTAAAATTAAAAGGTTTGGCATCTGTGGGCAGTGCCTTTGAAAGATTGTATGATGTTTCTGATTTCATCCTGACCAGTTCACTGAGCCTTCTTGCGATCACGGCAGCACCTTCAGCTGAAGGGTGTACTTTATCTGGTATCAATTCCGGTGATTCGATCAGCAGGTTATGCAAATTGATCACTTCACAACCTGTTTCATAGGCTACCTGACGGATCATTGGCAGTAGCTTTTCTCTGACCACACTGGCTGTAATGCCTGTGGTATCGGTCGAAAAGACAGGGACCGGCAGTAACAGAACGACCCGAGGGTGGCTGGATAACTGCCGGAAAGAGGCAATCAAATCCTTGTAATCCTGAACATATTCGTTTAAAAAAAACCGGTTGACCGGCTTGGTATCATTGGTACCCAACTTGATAAAAACCCAGTCGGGCTGAAACTCCAAAGATTGTTGGTATTGTGCGGTTTTCCTGTACGGAGCATTCCCCTTTTGCAATAACGTGGTGCCGCTTACCCCGAAGTTTCCCACTTCGTAACCATCGCCCAATATGGTGACTAACTGTGCCGGGTAACTGTTTATTTCACGGTTCTCTATTTTGGCTCCATAAGTTATGCTGTTCCCCACGCAGGCGATGCGGATCTTGTTTTGGGAAAATGCTGAAAATGCAGATGTCAGCAAAACAACGAACATTAAATTCCATAACCTTAAGCAATAATTTCGTTCAGCTTTTAATATACTCATAATAAAATGGTTTACAGATAATTAATATAGATTATTCATTTCACTTTTTATCTTTGTGATTTTCCTTTTGAGTTTTGATTAAGAATCATTATCATTTGTGGGATAATAGCTGCCGCGAAATTCGCATTCCCTCTGTCGTTTGGATGCAAACCACCCATTAAATGA
>CAILKW010000762.1 GCA_903834845.1 uncultured Bacteroidia bacterium
ATAGCGAAAACAGTCTTCATCTGTCGAAAATGCTCTATTGAATTTAATCGAGTTCACTCCGGAAAATTGATTTCTTTCATTCATGCTACAAAGGTAGCAAATAATAATTGTCTGGGCGGCCTAAACGCCTATACCTATAAATTTATATTACTAAAGAAAAACGAAATCTAAAAAACCTTTTCACGCCTTGTGCAGAGAAGTAGAACTACATCGCATGATTAACCTATTTCATTCGGTAGTAAACGATGTTTGCTCATCAAACCAAACAAACACCGACTCAAAACCTAATGAGCCACTAAAGCCACAAACTACTGAACTTTAGTGTGTGTAATTGTGCTATTTACCATATATTCTAATAATTACAGTTTTTTATTTAAGATTTTGTTGCAGTATTTCCTTGCCTGAAAACCCACATATTGAAGGCAGCAGTTTAAAAAACCATATTCTGCCCCGAAATTTGCCTTGAATCAATTTTGAAATAAATAAAGTAAATAACAAGTTATTTTTAATAAAACTTTTGTTACTTTTGGTGCAATGTAAAATTAAATTTTTCGGCAAAGATGAAAGAATACTGGGGATTTAATATGGACACAACATCGGAAAGTACTGTAAACATCACAATATATGCCAGTTCGCGGTCATGCTAAAAACGACGGTGCAACTTTAAACAGAAGAGTAAAAACAGAACATTATAAAATGAGATACAAATAAAAACTATTTTTATCTTTGCAACATGACATCATTTGACAGAAATGAACAGAATTACAGAAGTACAGAAGTACTTGAAGAAAAAGGAATAAAGCAGACTTGGCTGGCTGAACAACTTGGTAAGAGTTACAATATGGTAAATGCTTATGTGCAGAACAGACAGCAACCACGAATAGAAGTGCTGTATAAAATTGCCAAAATACTTGGCGTAAGTGTAAAAGAACTATTGATTGACAACGAAATATAAATAATAAGTAATGAGCAACGAACAAAAAGTAACCAACGATATAAAAGTTCTTAACAAGGACTTGGAAGTTTTAAAACAGCATTTTCCGAATTGCTTTGATAAAGACGGGAATTTTCAAATAGAAAAATTCAAACAAAATTTAGGCGAGAAGGAAATTAACTTCTCCAATGAAAGCTATGGTATAGACTGGCTTGGAAAATCGTACGCCCGATTGTTGGCAAGCGACCCGGCAACTACTCTATTAAAAGAAGATGAAACCCACAACAAAAAAAAAGAAAATATAAACTCCGAAAACCTTCTCATTAAAGGGGACAATTTGGAAGTGCTGAAACACCTTGCCAATGCCTATTATGAAAAAATAAAAATGATTTACATAGACCCACCTTACAACACCGGTAGCGATGGCTTTGTATATCAAGACGACAGAAAGTTTACTGTAAAGGAATTACAAAACCTGATTGGCGTTGATGCTGAAAAAGCAAAACGAATTTTAGATTTTACAAACCAAAAAAGCAACAGCCACAGTGCTTGGCTTACTTTTATGTATCCACGCCTTTATATAGCCAAACAACTTCTAAAAGACGATGGCGTAATTTTTATTTCCATAGACGACAACGAAGTAGCCCAACTGCGACAGCTGATGGATGAAGTTTTTGGCGAAGAGAACTTCATTTCTCTAATTTCTGTTTTATGTAATCCCAAGGGAAGATCTCAAGACAAATTTTTTGCAACTAATCATGAGTATGCACTCGTGTATTCTAACAAAGTACTCCCTAAAGGTTATTTTTCAATCGCAAAGGATGTTGAGCAAATTAATAATGAATATAAAGAAGAAGATGAAATCGGTAAATTTAGACTCCTTGAATTAAGGAATACCCATAGAGAATTCGGTAAACACAACCGAAAAAATATGCATTACCCGCTCTATGTAGATCCATCAGAAGGTTCTGTTTCTTTGTATAACACGAATGGAAATATTGAAGTGCTACCAAACTGGGAGGATGGTTTTGAGGGTTGTTGGACGTGGGACAAGAAAAATGCTGATGGTAATTTGTATTTATTAGTGGGCAAAAAGACAAACGAAAATTGGAAAATTTATCGAAAAAGTTATGCAAACAGTGCGGAGAAAATGCTTAAAACCATTTTAATTGATAAACTTTTCTACACAGAGAAGGGGCAAAAAGAATTTAATACATTATTTAAAACAAAGGAAAAAATATTTAATTCACCAAAATCAGTTGATTTAATTATGGCGTTCCTAAAAACAATTACAACAGATCAAGATATTATCCTCGACTTCTTTGCAGGGAGCGGTACCACAGGCGATGCCGTTATTCAACTCAATGCCGAAGATGTGGGCAACAGAAAATATATTTTAGTTCAAATACCCGAAGATATAGATTCAAAGAAAAATAAAACGGCTTACGATTTTGTAAAAAACGAACTCAAAGCAGAGTCCACCATATTTGAAATTACCAATGAACGTCTTATCAGAGCATCAAAAAGGACTAAAGAAGCCATAAATGCAAAAATTGCTGAAAAGGAAAAAGAAATAATTGAACTCGAAGGCAAATTGAATATAGAAGATAAGGACGAAAAAATAAAACAACTGAAAGCAGAAATTAAAGCACTACAAGGACAAGATTTTGGCTTCAAGATTTTTGAAACTGCACCTATATGGGAAGATTATGACTTTGAAGCGGATGAATTGGATAGTCAAACTAAATTGTTTGACGAAAGCAAATTGACCGAAGACGACATCAAGGCACTTCTCACAACCTGGAAAACTTATGACGGCATAGTATTAGCGAAAGATTTGGAAACGATTGATTTGGAAGGTTACACCGCCTATTACGGCAATGGCAAACTGTTTCTCATGAACAAAGGGTTTACAACCGACAATCTTAAGACCTTGTTGGAAAAAATTGACTCGGACAAGAAATTCAATCCAACTTCTATCATCACATTCGGCTACCATTTTGATAGTAAGAATTTGCGTGAACTATCAGAAAACCTGAAGTCGTACTCAAACAAGAAAAACATTGATATTGATTTCGTAACAAGGTATTAGTATGAAGGGATTTAATTTTGAAAAGAACCTAAACCATCAATCACAGGCAGTAGAAAGCACTATTGCCGTGTTTGAAAATATTAGCCTTGTTCAACCAACAGAAGCGGATAAAAACTATATCAATCCTTCGTTTGATTATTTAAGTGGTCGTATGTATCCTCAGAATATAAGGAAAGCTCAAGAAAGCAATGGTATTGAGGAAAAAATAAAACGCAACATTACAATTATTGATATAATGATGGAAACTGGTACAGGCAAAACCTATACCTACGCAAAAACAATTTTTGAACTAAATAAACAATACGGAATTTTCAAGTTTATTGTGGTGGTTCCAACATTGTCTATTAAAGCGGGAACTATTGACTTTCTAAAATCGAATAGCAGTCGGGAGCATTTCAAAGAACAGTACGGCAAAACCCTTCACTTACATATTGTAGAAAGCCAAAAGAACAATAAAGGCAAAAAGTCATTTATACCGCCTGCCGTTACGAGCTTTGTCAATGCCGGAAATTTTGAAATAAACAGCATTCAGGTAATGATAATCAATGCCGGGATGATTAATTCGGAGACAATGCAAAAAAGTTTTGACAAAGGACTTTTTGACAAATACACTGTTCCCTTTGGTGCTATTGGCGCAACAAAGCCTTTTATGATAATTGATGAGCCTCACAAGTTTGGACAGGGCAGTAAAACTTGGGAGAACATTCAAAAAATGAAACCGCACTTCATTTTGCGTTATGGTGCAACTTTTCAAGGATATGAGAACCTGATTTACACTTTAACCGCAGTTGACTCATTCAACAGAAATCTAGTAAAAGGAGTTATCGGACATATTACTGAGTTTGACAGTGGCGAAAATGCAATAGTAAAGTTCATTGATTCGGATGGTACAGAAGCCAGTTTTGAGTTAACAGAAAACGAAAAGAAAAAAACTGTAACCGTTTCCAAAAAAGAAAGTCTGAAAAAGGTACATTCTGAAATGACTGACTTGACGATTGAAAATCTGAATAAAAGCACCGTTGTTTTATCTAACGGATTGGAAATGAAAAAGGGTGACAAAATAAATCCTTATTCATACGCTGAAAAATTGCAGGAAACAATGATTCAAAAGGCAATAAAGCATCATTTTGAACTAGAAAAGTCTTTGCTTACAAGAGATGTAAAAATTAAACCGCTTACTCTTTTCTTTATTGATAACATTGACGAATACAGAAATAAAGAAGGTTACATACGAAAAACTGTTGAGCAATACGTTGAAGCTGAAATTAAAGAGTTACTGAAAACAGAAAAGGACGGTTTTTATAAGTCTCATCTTGAAAAAGCTTTGTTAGACCTTTCTTTAACTCATGCAGGTTATTTTTCAAAAGACAATACAGAAAAAGATGAAGCTATTGAAAAAGAGATAAATGAAATATTGCACGACAAACAAGCAATGCTGGATTTGGAAAATCCGAGACGTTTCATTTTTTCAAAATGGACATTGCGTGAAGGATGGGATAACCCAAATGTGTTCCAAATTTGTAAACTCCGAAGCAGTGGCAGTGAAATATCGAAATTGCAGGAAGTTGGTCGTGGTTTACGTTTGCCAGTAAATGAATACGGCAATCGTGTGAAAGATGAACAGTTCTACCTCAACTACTTTGTTGATTTTACAGAAAGTGATTTTGTGGACAAATTAGTGAGTGAAATCAATCAGAAATCGGGTGCAATTTCAATCGAAGAAACTCCTGAAAAACTTTCTGAAAATATGATTAAGAAAATTTGCGAGTTATACGAAACCAACGAAGATGATTTGATAGACGATCTTGTAGAAACCAAGGTAATAAGAGCGTCTCACAAATTTTTAGAAGGCGGTTTCGATTTTATTAAACAAACCTATCCTCGCATTTTTGAGGGAGTAAATTCTAACAAAGTTCGCAAAGCAACGGATCCCAAAAAGAAAGTGGTTGTTAGAATAGAGAAATACCAAGAACTAAAAGACCTTTGGGAAAAACTTAACGAAAAAGTAATTCTCGAATATAAGTTTGATAATGAAACTGGATTCAAGAAACTACTCACAGACTTTTTAAAAGCACAAGAAGGCAATTTTAAAACTGATGGAATCAATGAAAGAATTTCAAAAGTTGAGATAAAAGACAACAAAGCGGTTGTTAACGAACCCGAATCAGTTTATAGTCGTAAGACAGCTACAATTTCAACAATGAAATACAGTGATTTTCTCAAAGAGCTTTCAAAACTCTTGAATATCAACATCAAGACACTTAATCAATCTATCATTGATTCGGGCACAGATATAAACCAATTCCTAAATCCGACAACCCTGAGAGTAATCAAACAAAACTTTGACCATTTCTTAATGGCAAATGCTATTGATATATTCAGCATTGAGTATAAAAAAGTTTCAAACAACATCCACCCAACCAAATTGACTGACGAGAAAGGAAATGTTTTAAAAGAAATTTCCGCTTCTGATATAGGGGTGCTGTTTTCAGACGAAAAAGTTGCCCAGTCATACTTTTTTGATGAGTTGTATTATGATTCAGACTTAGAAAAAGCAAATATCAGAACCGAAATCATGGAGGTAATTGTGTTTACAAAGATTCCTAAAAACTCAATAAAAATACCTGTTGCTGGTGGAAAAAGCTACTCACCTGACTTTGCGTATGTATTGAAATTTAGGGATGGCGAACAGAAACTACATTTCATCGTCGAGACAAAAGATGTAAACAGTATAGAAGGACTAAGGGATGAAGAAAAATTCAAAATCAAACATGCTGAAAAATTCTTTGACGGCAAAGTAAAAATTGAGTTCAAGACACAATTCAGTAACAATAAAATAGTTGATTTAATTAAAGAAATTGTAGATAATGAATAAGTTAGATAATAAAAGAGCTTCCACCTTTTCCATCCCTGACAAAATTGAATTAAAAATATTTCCCACCCTTTTGAAAATATAAAATACGCAACGACAAGAAAATGACAAGGACAATGACAGTTAATATCAACAACTACAATGGTTTGCAAGGTGGATCGACAGATGTCCTACTGCCATCATCTGTTTGGCGTAATAGCTGGTTCTGTAGTAAAATGAGCGGTAGTGCTTCAAATAAACATTTGTGCTTGGTTGAAAGTTTGGTGTTTCTAAATCCGCCACTACACCTAACCGCTAAACGAAATTTTGCACACATAACAGTAACTAAAAACATCAAAAATCATGGAAGAGATTAGTATTTTTCGGGATAAAGCGATTAAACCAACGGACAAGGATTTGGTTGAGAAATTGGATTCTACATATAATTTGTGGAAACGGATTCATGATTTTGTTTTTAGCAAATATCCGAATGGTTTAGCGGAA
>CAILKW010000763.1 GCA_903834845.1 uncultured Bacteroidia bacterium
CTGCGTAATCGCCTCCAACCAACCAGATTTTACTTTTCTTATCTACCAGAATACTAAATCCCTCGGGCTTTAATTGAAAATTATAGTTTTGAACCGATTCCTTCAATTTCTTCATTGGTATTGCTGACGAAACAGAAAACATAGCAATATCTGCCTCTTCAAGACCGGTCCTCCTAACAGAATAACCCTGCTTTGATAATTCACTTTTCAATTTTTCAAAAGCGAAGAGAACCTTTTGATCATCGGTATCTTTGTAAATGGAAATAGGATGCTCCGCTTTTGTCCAACTTACGGAAAAAGTTATGATCAAAGTGAGGATAACTAAAAATCTGAAAAATTGATTTGTGAATTGTTTCATTTAGTTATCTGATTGATCTAATTTGTAATACCTGAGATTTTCGCTAATAATTCAAAAAACTCTTTTTTCCGTTGGGAATTAATGCCCCAGTCAACAGGAACACTTTGGTAACCTTCTTTAAAAAAGGGATCATCTTTTTTGAGAGTCTCACCCCTTTTTCTAAAGTCAAAATAGCCCCATGATGCACGAGACTTTAGAGCATTGAGCATATTGTTTACAGGTTTATCAAAATTGAAATGGTCATCTTCGTTAAAGATGATTGGCATTGGGTGGTAACCTTCAACATTTCGGGTCGAATCAACCATCTTTGTTATATCATCAGGGTTTGTAACACCGTTTCCGTGAATCAGAATGAAATCAGCAGTTTTAACAACATTTGGATGTGGAATATGGCCACCACCATAACTGGTTGATACATAAAAACTATATCCTTTTTGCGGATGTTTTTTGTTCTTCGCAAGCTCTATTAATTCATGAACCCTTTCCGGCTTCAGTATCTCGTGCTCGTAAGATTTGACATTACATTCGTTGTTAATCTCTATGATAACATTTCTGAACTGTTTTGTAAATAACCAATTGATTGTATTGTTGACTGCATTTTTTACAGCTGTCTCATTTTCAAGCTGCTCATCCTGTCCGAAATAGAAAATTCCAAGTATCACAACCATACCTAAATCATCCGCTTTGTTCAGGATTTTTTCAAGCCTTTTGAAGTAGTCAGGCATTAGTTTACCATCTTTGTAAAATCCGGGATTAATCCAGCCTTTGTTTCCATATCCAGTCGGACTGCCACCCTGAATATTTAAAGTGAAAGCAAGCAAGCCATGTTGTCGCCATTCAGGCATTGCAGCTACAAATTCATTGGTATTCCTGTCTGCATCCCATTTATCGGTATCGGGGTATTTCCACAAATCGCGGGTTTCGGGATTCAGATCATCGAAAATTCCCTGAACCATCCGGGAATTGGGGAGTAATCCTTCAAGCGAAATACCGTCTAATGTTCTATTTTTCAATGTTATTACACCGTTGATATAAAAATCTTCACCTTTGATAGTTACAATGGTTTTGGGATGAGAAAATGACATTGAATTTCCAAGGAAAACATAAGTCAGAATAAAAAAGATTAAACGAGCGATCTTCATTTTCATTTTTTTTTATTAAACACTATTTCAAAACATTTATAATAATTCTTTACAGAGATATTCAAAAATCAATAATTGTAATTATTTGATTTTAGGCTTACCCTTTAGATAACCAATAGACTCAAGAAAAACATCTGTTTTAAACACCGTTTCTATGTAATATTTGTTCCCATCTTTATTATCGTCCCGATAATTAAAGAATCCATGTTTCTGATCATCAAATAAATACAAATCGCAGCGACAACCCGCCTCTTCCATCTTTTGCTTGTAGAGTTCGGCTGTTTTAACCGGAATCAAGTCATCCTTGGTTCCTAGAAAAACAATAGTAGGAGGTGTACCTTTTTTGATATTGTGGATAGGGGATATTTCAGGGTATCTTTCTCCAATTCGTTCGTACCCATATCCAGTTGGGCCATTGTCGAATACAGGATTAAAAAGAACCAACGCGTTGGGGCGGGAGCTAATTTTCTGGTTATCGTTTTCATCGTTAAGCCCCATAACTGTTGCAACAGCAGCAGCCAAATGGCCACCTGCTGACCCTCCTGAAGCAACAATTTTGGAAGTATCAATACGCAATATTTTAAAGCTTTGTCGAAGGTATCTGATCACCGATTTTGCATCGTCAACAGCATCAAAAGGGGTAGTCTGATGACGTGTTTTGACACGGTAATCGGCTAAAACTGTAATCATTCCGCGTGATGCAAAATATTCGGCCTGTGGTTTAAACTGGGTAATTTTACCACCACTCCATCCACCTCCAAAGAAAAATACGATAGTCGGATAATACTTTTTTTCATTAAAATTATCCGGATTTTTCACAAATAGCTTTAAAGCGATTGTGTCTATTTGTTTGTACGTATAATCGTGAAATCCAGATATTGATTGAGAATTTCCGTAAAAGTGAACAATCGCAAAAAGTAGTACAAATGATAATTTCAGTAATTTCATTGGAGCGGAATTTATCAGATCATTTTACATTCAAATTGCTTTTTAATAAGCTTATAAACATTTAGTTGCAATATGTTTCCCTGGTATTAGCAACTGCTTGACCACCAGCCACAGGATTAGGATGATTTTTATGAAGTAGTTCTTTCATTTCTTTCACAGTAAGTAAATATTTCTGATCAGCTGCAAGATTTTGCAGTTCTTGCTTATCATTTATCTCATCATATAATTCCACTCCGTTCTCTCCATAGTTCCATTCTGTGTAACGCCATTTTTCAGTTCGCACACTGTGACCTGGAACACTGCCCCGCTGAACTTGTGTATATGCAGGGTGATTCCATTTTGCAGTAGGATTAATAAGTAATGAAGACAAACTATATCCTTGCAGATTTGAGGGAGGAGTTAAACCTGTTAGTTCAGCTAATGTTGGATAAATATCAAGCATCTCTACCGGCTGTCGGCAAACTTTTCCCCCTGATTTTGTTCCGGGAACAGAGATAATTAGAGGAACTTTAGCCGATTCTTCGAAAAGACTTTGTTTAAACCACAGGCCATGCTCACCCAGTTGATAACCATTATCACTCCAAAATACGATGATGGTATTGTCGCTTAATCCCAATGACGTGACAGCCTCCAACAACCGGCCAATCTGTGCATCTACAAATGAAATAGCTGAATAATAAGCTAATTTACACTCTTTTGCCTGTTGGGTATTCAGACCTAAAATAGGCCAAGGTTTTGTGGAAGCTAAAGCCAGTTCCGGGTAATAATTTTTGATTTCCGGATTTATTGGTGGGAGCTTCATCTGATCAATGTTGTAGTAGTCAAAATATTTCCCGGGAGCAATCCAAGGGCAATGAGGTTTATAAAAACCGGCGAAAATGAAAAATGGTTTGTCTTTATTCTCTTTCAACAGTTTAATTGTTTCATCGGCAACTTTCCCATCAGTATGCTCCACATCTGTTCCTTTCTTATCGGCGTAATAAGCCATGGCAGACCCGAGACCTTTGCGCGTAGGGGTATAATTAATCACATCCGATTCGAGTGACGTTTTATCTAAACCTGCAGGATTAATTCGTTCCAGCCACGACACCTTATCATCTAATCCATTAGTGCCTATATCACCCGGATTTCCGTAATGATAAGCTTTTCCGACTCTGGCTACATAATATCCATTTTTCATAAACATCTGAGGGAGAGTTACCACATCAGGAAGCCCTTGCCTGAAATGATACTGCAAATCAAAAACCTTTGTAACATCGGGTCGCAATCCGGTGAGCATTGATGATCGGCTTGGACTTGATAACGGATATTGACAATAGGAGTTTGAGAAAGCTACACCTCGCGAAGCTAACCGATTAAGATTGGGTGATTTGACAAGCTGATTTCCAAAACAAGCTAAATCATTGTTCATATCATCAACTGAAATGAAAAGGACATTCATTTTTTCCCTGGAATAACACGGATTCCCAACAGTAGCCAGAGCTAAAGGCACCAGCATACTTTTCAGAATAGAATTTTTTGTCATACAATTTTTTTTAAGAACAATAGTTATTTTTATTTTATTCCCCATTTGACTAATAATCCTTCTGCTGCACGTAAACCGTAATTTTCAAGACTTTTGTCGGAGGATTTCTGTTCCCTAATCAATTGACCAACAATTTCTTTCAGTTCAGTGCTGTTTTCATTCACCGCATCAATGCTATTCAATGTAAAATTACGCTCATTTTCATCATAATTGTATTTCCCTTTTAAAATACGGATATAAATTGCCTTTGCCAATTCCTTTTCTCCCAAGCCATAGAGTGTTTCCGCAACACGGGTTGCAACAGCTCCTGATTGATCGGATGCTGCATCTTTCAAAGCAGACAAAGCTGGTTGGGCATCTTTTTTAAGGATTAACAATCCGGTTGCGCCCCAGTATCGAATGGCACTGTTTCGATTTTTTAGAAATTGAACAAGCGTAATAATATTTCCTTTTTGACCTTGTGTTGCCAGATCGGCGGCTTGCATCAGTTCATCAAACGGACATTCCGATGACCGCATATAATCATACATGGGTTTTCCACCTGACAATTTTCTATATTCCGACTCAGGAATCAGACCCACATCCTTTATTTTTCTCATCCAGTCGTTTTCAGCCTGGCGCATCCTTGTCAAAACAGTGGAATAGTTTGGGTCATAAGCGAGATTTTTTATTTCCCACGGATCATTTTCGGTGTCATAAAGTTCTTCAAGGGGTTTTGTCAGAAAAGGTGCGCTTTGGACAACATTGGTTTTTCCTGCTTTAAATGCATCCTCCCACGATTGAGCAGATGGAGCTTTAAACAGGTAATTGACATGTTGCATTGTAATACGGAAGGGCATATAATTACGGATATACCTGAATTTCTTATCACTAACTGCCCGCACCATATCATATTTTTCATCCATACGCTGACGCGACATAAAAGAATATTCAGGGTCTTTTGTTTTTTGTTTGCCTAAAAACGGGTTTCCCTGCATATATGCGGGGATAGCAATATCTGCTATGCTTAGTAAAGTTGGGGCAAGATCTACAAAATTGATCAACCGATCTACTTTTTGTCCCGATTTTTCTGCTGGGTACAGGTATTTGTATTTTTCAGGAATTCGGATTATAAATGGAATCCGTGTGCCTGTTTCGTAAACGAACCGTTTACTGCGTGCCAACACACCTCCATTGTCGCCATAATACATGACAATTGTGTTTTCAGCTTCACCGCTTTGTTCCAATTCCTTCAGCAGGATGCCTACCTGAGCATCCATATCTTCAATTTTATCATAGTATTGCGCCCAGTCGTGACGCATTTCAGGAGTATTGGGATGATAGGGAGGTAGAGTTACTTGTGAAGGACTATGCCGTAAATTTTCCGTTGGTATTTGTTTGTGCAAACAACTTTCATGGCTTATCTCAATATTAAAAACCGCAAAAAATGGTTTTTCCTTTGGTCGGTTTTTGTAATGTGCCTTCTTGCTGCTTTCGTCCCATATTTCTGAAGGAATAATATCCGGGGTATTATAATCCGTTTTAGAATTGTTGGTACAATAGTATCCGGCCTGCCTTAAATATTCGGGATAGGTATGCACTTCAGCCGATTTTGAGTATGTGCTTCGCATGTTTTCATGGCCGTTCGAGGCGGAATAAACGCCTGTAATAATTGTATTTCTTGATGGAGCACTAACTGCATTGGTGCAATATGCATGACTGTATAAGAAACCCTGATTAGCTAATTTATCAATGTTTGGTGTAGTAGCAAACAAATTTCCATAACATCCTGTAAAATATGCACTGTTATCCTCGCTCACTATCCAGAGAATATTTGGCTTCTGTTCAGCTACACTTTGAAATGATGATGCTACCAATGAAATTGTGACTAAATTAATTGCTTTCATGTATAAAAACTTAGATTTCTAATATGATTTTTAAAGTTTAAACTCAATTACAATATTGTAAAGTGGTGTATCATTGCTTAGATTTTTCACCACATGAACCATTGGCTCAGCAAATTTAACTGTATTTGGCACTTGAATGCCACCTCCTGGAGAGCCATTCGGCTTAAATCTTGGGTCGGTGAGTTGAACAAGGTTAAGTCGGACAACAACCCTTTGTGCATGGCTATGTAACTCACGTGTATCACCTGGTGCAAGCCGTTCTTCAAAAATCCGAATCTGTCCATCTTCGTAAACGATAGTGTTTTTTACCGGTTCAATCCATTCATC
>CAILKW010000764.1 GCA_903834845.1 uncultured Bacteroidia bacterium
AATAAAATCCCGGATCGGATATGGGCAGGTGAGGATTTCTGGACTGTTCCTCTGGAAGATTGGTGCGTTAAAAATGGCCGAATAGAATGTAACAGTCCTATTCAGAACGCAACATTCTCAATTTTACCGTATTCCATGGCCGAAAAGGAAGCTCCGTTCTTCATATCCGTAGAAATGGGATTGAATAGTAAAGGGAATAATGATGGTTCATCCGGCCTTTCTATTGGAGTTAAAGCTTTGGAAGAAGCGGATATCCGTTCGTCTGTTTACTTTGGGAAAGGGGTGAATCTTGGTGTCAATTCAGGTGGATATGCTTTCCTCGGGCAACAAATCAAAGAATTACCCAAAGATTTTGATTTCTCAAAATTCAGAATCGAATTAAGTGGAAAATCAGAAACAGGTGGTTTCCGTATTCTGATGAATATATTTGATGGTAAAGAAACTCTGGTTGCTGAATTATCAACAAGTCCGGAAACTCCAATTACAGGTATAGTTCAGTTAATCAACAATATCCGAAATACAAAATCAAAGAACAATGGCCCAACCTTTTGGTTTGATAACCTGAAACTAAGTGGAGAAAAGTTTGAAATACATCCTGAAAACCGTTTTGGCCCTGTCCTGTGGTCTATGTTCACCCTAAGCAGAAACACGCTGAAAATCACTGCACAATTACCTCCTGTCGGAAAATCTGAAAACGATAAAGTTGAATTACAGTTAAAAGAGAATAACAACTGGCAAACAGTTTCCGAAGGTAAAATTGATTCTGAAGCCCGGTGTGTAACTTTTAAATTAGAGAAATGGGATGCAACTGTCAAAAAGGATTATAGGATAACTTATAAATATAACGATGTTTTTGGTGAACCTAAGGTCGCCGAATATTCAGGAATCATCCAAAAAGAACCTTTAGACAGACCATTGCGGATGGGAGCACTGACTTGCCAATACGGTACTGCTTTTCCTTATTCACCGCTTGTGAAAAATCTAAAAATATCAGACCCTGATCTGCTTTATTTTTCGGGTGATCAAATTTACGAAGGAAATGGCGGATACCAGATCAAACGGTCACCCGAAGAAACTGCCATATTAAGTTATCTGGGGAAGTATTACATGTTTGGCTGGGCCTTTGGCGATTTGATGCGCAGTATTCCAACCATTGCAACACCTGATGACCATGACGTTTTTCAGGGTAATCTCTGGGGTGAAGAGGGTAGAGTAATGGCAAAAGATGGCCTTGGTTCAGATGATCATGGCGGTTTTGTACAAACAAAAGCGATGGTAAATGTTGTTAACCGCACCCAATGTGCCCATTTGCCCGATCCCTATGATCCTACCCCAATTGAACAGGGCATAAACGTTTGGTTTACGGATTTGAACTATGGGAGTATAAGCTTTGCAATTGTCACCGACAGGATATTTAAATCCGGCCCTGATAGGGTTACTAATTGGGAAGGACGGAAAGACCATTTGAAAGCTCCTCTGAAGGATCCGTCATCAATAGAAACCCCGGGATTGGAATTTCTGGGGAAAAGACAGGAAGATTTCCTCAAAAACTGGGTGAAAGACTGGCGTGGGGTTGACATGAAAGTACTGCTGTCTCAGACATTATTTGCAAACGTAGCAACCCATCACGGACAATATATTTCTTACCTTTTTGGAGACATGGACTCTGGTGGATGGCCAAAAACGGGCCGTGATCGTGCTATACAAATTATTCGAAAGGGATTTGTCTTCCAAATTGCAGGCGATCAGCATGTACCTTCGATTGTCCATTATGGGATTGATAATTACCGCGATGCCGGATGGTGTTATATAACACCTGCTATTTCAGTTGGTTATTCCCGTTGGTTTCGCCCTGATGAAATGGGGATTCAGGTTAAAAACCGCCCGACACAAAATTTGCCAAATACCGGGGAATATAAGGATGCCTTTGGCAATCTCAATTATGTTTATGCTATTGGTAATCCAGGCAATTTTAAAACTGTCGAAAATCGTTTTCAACTGGCACAGGAGAAAGCATCAGGGTATGGAATGATTATTTTCGACAGCGGACAAAGAACCATAAAGATGGAATCATGGCGTTTTTTAACGGATGTTGAGAATCCTGTGGCAACCGGTCAATTTCCAGGCTGGCCTTTAACAATCAGTCAATTTGATAATTATGGTCGTGAAGCCGTTGCATGGTTGCCAACATTGAAAATCACAGGTGAACCTAATCCGGTAGTTGAAGTTATCAATACAAAAACGGGAGAAACTGAATACATTGTGCGAATCAAAGGCAATGAGTTTTCTCCAAAGGTATTCAGTAACGATACTTTCACCATTCGTGTAGGTTATCCTGAAAAAGAAATCTGGAAAATTTTTGAAAATGTTACACCCGATAAGATCAAAAACAAAAGTCAGCTAACAATTTGACCATAAGTTAAAAGTGAAGAATAATACCGTTTAATCCAAAATGAAATGAATCTGAATAAGCTTGGTGCATCATGTCTGTTAGTAATACCATTTGCCGGATTACATGCGGAAACGCTTAAAAATCAACATCCCAATATTCTGATTTGTGTTGCCGATGATCAGTCGTTCCCTCATACAAGTGCTTACGGGTGTAAATGGGTAAAAACTCCTGCATTCGATCAGGTTGCCCGTCAGGGAATTCTTTTCACAAATGCCTTCACCCCAAATGCAAAGTGCGCCCCGTCACGATCGAGCATCCTTACCGGTAGAACTTCGTGGCAACTTGAGGCAGCAGCTAACCATGTACCTTATTTCCCTGAAAAATTTAAAACTTATGCCGAAGTATTGATTGAAAACGGGTATCATGTAGGACACACTGCAAAAGGCTGGGCACCGGGAAATCCAGGAATGAAAAACGAAAAAAAAAGAGAATTGCTCGGCCCGGCATACAATGAATTCAAAACAATACCGCCAACCAAATTTATCTCAGATGTTGATTATTCGGCAAATTTTGAAGCCTTTCTAAATGTAAATCAGAAAGAAAAACCTTTCTGTTTTTGGTACGGCAGCATTGAACCTCACAGACCTTATGAATTTCAATCCGGAATAAAAAAAGGAGGGAATAGTGTTTCAGATATTGATAAGGTCTTTGATTTCTGGCCCGATAACGATACCGTTAGAACAGATATGCTGGATTATGCCTTCGAGATTGAGTATTTTGATTCACATCTTTCAAAAATGCTGAAGATACTGAAAGATAAGGGAATACTCGATAATACAATCATTATTGTTACAGCCGATAACGGAATGCCATTCCCCCGGATAAAAGGGAACGCCTATACTTTGTCGAATCATTTGCC
>CAILKW010000765.1 GCA_903834845.1 uncultured Bacteroidia bacterium
AAGCCCTTTAAACAGTTCTTTGTTGCCTTTGAAAATGTTTTTCAGGATAGATACTGAAAGCGATTTGCCAAACCGACGCGGGCGGGAAAGGAAGAAAATACCTTTATTTACGGTTACTAGTTTATGGAAAAAATCAGTTTTATCCACATACAAATCCCCTCCGATTATAACATCTTCGAAAGTGTAATTACTGGTAGTAATTGATTGATACATAACTAAACAGTTTTTTAGTTGCTGAAAATCAAAATACAAAGATAGTGGTTTGTGTGGGAAATACCAAAATAACTACTCCCAACACTTTCCACCCAAACCACAATATTCGGTTCCGTTCGCGAAAAGGTGATGCCGAAAGGTGAAATGGGTTTTCCATCGTTGAGGTATGGTACTGCTTAACCTTTTTCTTTAATCTGGGCAATGGCAACTTTGGCAGGTTGTTCCATTTTGAATTCGATAATATAGATATGATCACGGTTTACAATTACAGTGTCGATACGGCCATTATTCAGGTGAACTTCATTGTGAATTTCGGCACCAAGCAAGCGGAAAACAGAATAGATAATGTTCTGGTGGTTTTCCTCCATGTTGCTGCGGTTGGTGTATGGGATGGTGCAATATGGCTTTTCAGGACTTGTTGCATGGTGGCGGTATCGTTGGCAAGCAATGCCATTTGCAGTTTAACTATTTCGGTAGAAACATCCTTTTGGTTGCGTTCGGTAAGCATGGCCACCAGATGGTGCTCTAAAACCGTTTGAATTTCCAGGTTCGAAAAGTTGAGCTTATATAAAGTCCTGTCGAACATAGATTTGCTGCTTTCGATAGTCAGGTAGCCAGTTTGTAGCAACAAAGGTGCTGCCTGCATATTGGTCACATCGAACGAATCGAGCACAAAATCGGGAATGTAGTCTTTGAAAGTTTTAAAAAAATCAAATTTTTGCTTATTCAAAACTTTGAAAATGAATGTTGGGCTGCCGGTCGAAAAGCAATAATTTATAAACATCCCGTTTTCATTAAAAAACATGCCCAACGATACAAGATTGTAAACAGTTTGGGCATCTTTGTGAAAGCGAAACCCGTTGCACCATTTTTTCATGATATTCAATATAGAAATTTTCCTATACCTGCCTGACTTCTTCGACATGCGGGGCATAAATATTTTCGACCAAGGGTTTGTCGTATTCGTCTATAAGGATAAATACTTTGCCAAGGTCTTTGGTTTTGTTGATCAGTTCACCTAACAAATACCCCGGTTTTGTTTCACCCGAAAGTTCAAATAACATATCGCGGCATTCACCCACTCCAATTATAAAAAAACAACAAGTTTTTTTAATTAGATTAAGAATTTTTATAGTTTTGCTGTTTGAATACAATAATGCATTTTGTCTATTAGAAGTTTACTGACTTCGACAGCTATTTTCGAAAAATCAGCCCAAATTTAATTCTTCAAATAACCTCCTTAATATGTATTTGTTGGTGCGTTGAAGCAATCACCGGCTTTACAGTTAATAACTTTTATTGGGATTTGTAATTTTATTATTCAAAAAGAGTAAATTGTTAATACAATTTTATGAAAAATACACAAAAATCTTACGCCGAATTGGAGCAACGTGTTCTTGAGCTGGAGCAACAAATTGATTTTCTTAAAGAAAAGGAAAGCTTGCAATACGGGCCCGAATTGAAATTTCGGATGTTATTCGAAAACAACCTTGATGCAATATTATTGACTTCACCCGATGGTAAAATTTATGCAGCTAATCCTGTTGCCTGTCAAATGTTTGGAATGACCGAAGACGAAATTTGTGCGGGTGGCAGGTCTTTGCTGGTTGATGCCTTGGATCCGCGACTGATATTGGCCATCGAAAGCCGGAATGAAAAGGGATATTTCAAAGGCGAAATTACCTGTAAACGAAAGGACGGTTCAAAATTTCAATGCGAATTTTCGAGCAACATATTTGTTGACAATAATGAAAACATGTTAACCAGCCTGATTGTCAGGGATATTACCGATCGGAAGAAGGTTGAACAAGCTTTGAAAGAAAGCGAAGAAAAATTCTCAAAAGCTTTTTATTCGAATGGGGCTATGATGGCAATAAGCAGTTTTGAAGATGGGATTATTCTTGATGTTAACAATGCTTTTTGCAAAGAGTCGGGTTATAAAAAAGAAGAATTGATAGGAAAAACTGCCAAAGAATTAAATTTGCTTGTTGAAATTGAATATAGAAAAAATTTCATTGGGTCGATTGATGACAAAAATGCGGCAATTAGTAAAGAATTCAAAATAAGAAATAAAAAAGGGGAAATTAGAGATGCCATAATTTCTGCCGAAACTATTTTTATTGGAAATACAAATTGCTTGATGATTACCGCAATTGATATTACCGAACGCAGAAAGACTGAACAGGCCCTGAAAGAAAGTGAAGAAAAATTCAGGCTGATGATTAAAAACTCTAACGATGTCTTTCTTTTGGTTAATGAAAACCAGGAAGTAATTTTTACAAGTGATGTAATACAAAAGATTACGGGTTATGCGGTGAGCGAAATGCTCGGAAAAGTAGAACATTTAATGCATCCGGAAGATTTAATGAATGGTATTCAGGCTTGGCAAAAGGCATATGAAGATAAAAATGCAATTGTACGCATACAATACCGGCACAAGCATAAGCAGGGCGGTTATGTTTGGTTTGAAGCAACTCTTCAAAATTGTCTGGATAATCCGGTAATTAATGCTTTTGTTTTAAATGCCAGAGAAATTACCGAGCAAAAAGCAATGGAGCATGCCCTGAAAGAAAGCGAAAACCGTTTCCGCATGTCGCTGAAAAACACACTCGTAACAGTGGCTGCACAAAATTTAAATCTTGAATATATTTGGGCTTATAACACAAAAACAATAGACAGTCAAGCAATTATTGGTTTAACTGATTTTCAAATGTTTCCACCCGAAACGGCAAATTTTCTTGTTCCTCTCAAAAAACAGGTTATTGATGAAAAAACAGGAATCCACCAAAAACTATGGCTCGAAGGCAAAGCGGAAAAATACTATCTTGAACTCTATATAGACCCAATAACAGACAATGCAGGCAACATTACCGGTGTTACCCAAACCACTATAGACCGTACAAAGGAAAAATTAACAGAAGATGCACTTATTGTTACTAACGACAGTCTTAAATTATCTTTATTAGCGAGCAATGCCGGTAGTTGGGATTGGGACATGATTAATAATATAAATTATTGGTCAGACGAATTGCTTGCAATTTTAAAATTACCAACCGATGTATCGTATGGCATTGAGTCGTTTCTGAAAGTAACACATCCCGATGATGTTGAGATGGTAAAAAAACATATTTATGAAAGTATTGCTAATAAAGTAGAAATAGTCCACGATTTTAGAATCATCCAGCCAGACAATACAATCCGTTGGGTAAGAGTTCTTGGAAAAACATATTTCGATGACAATAGACCAATCCGCCTGGCTGGTTTGTGCATGGACATAACCGACCAAAAATCGGCACAGGAATTAATAAAAGCCAAAGAACGAGTAGAACAAAGCGAAGCCCGTTTCAAAAGTATGTTTAATAGTCACAGCGGAATTATGTTGATTATTGAACCTGAATCGGGTTTAATTTTAGATTCAAATCCGGCGGCTGTTAATTTTTATGGTTATTCAAAAACCACTTTGCAGTCAATGTGTATTCAGGAAATAAATACGATGACGCCCGAAGAGGTAAGAATTGAACGAATGAAAGCCGTGAATCAAAAAAGGAATTACTTTGTTTTCTCACACAAAGTGGCAAACGGCGAAGTGCGTGTGGTAGAAGTATATTCGTCGCCAATAGATTATGATGGAAAGCGAGTGTTATTTTCAATTATGCACGAAATAACCGAACGGAAAAAAGCACAAGATGCATTGGTTGAACACTATGTAAAGTTTGATATTGCGTCAGATGCCGCAAAAATGGCGTGGTGGGAAATGGATATAAAAACCGGAAATGTTACTTTTAATAAACGTAAAACAGAAATGCTCGGTTTTCAGGCAGAAAACTTTAAACATTATACCGATTTCACCAAACTGATTCATCCCGATGATTATGGTTTGGCAATGGAAAGCATGGCGAATCACATGTACGGAAAAGCAGATAAATACGAAGTAGAATACAGAATTTCGACCAGAACCGGCGATTATAGATGGTTTTACGATATTGGTTCAATATTAAAGCGAGACGAAAATGGAAAACCGCTTACGGTGTTTGGAGCAGTATTAGACGTTACAGAGCGTAAAAAAAACGAAATTGCATTAATTGAAGAAAAAGAAAAAGCCGAAGAAAGCGAAAATGATTTAAAGAAAGCCCAATCGGTTGCGCGTCTTGGAAACTGGAAGTGGGTTTTAAAAAACAATGAAGTTAAATGGTCTGATGAAATGTTTCACATTTTTGGAATTGATAAAAATTCCTATACCGGACCACTTGGCGATGTGATCAGAAATGTAATACATCCCGATGATTTACATATTGTTTTACCTGAAAATGCGCCGACATTTGCTGAGAAAAAACCGCAGGAATATCGTATCATTTTGCCCGATAAATCAATACGACATATTTTGGCAGAAGCTGGCGAAACAATAGTTGATGAAAACGGAAAACCTTTGTTTTTATCCGGTATTGCTAAGGATATTACAGAACGTAAACAACAAGAACTGGAAATAATAAAAGCCAAAGAAAAAGCTGAAGCGAGCGAGAAAAAATATAGGCTAATTGCAGATAATACTTCCGACGGAATACTTGTAATCGGTACCGATAATCAAATTGAGTATGCTTCGCCCGCATATCTCAAACAATTAGGTTATAACGGGATAGAAGAAGTTGCGAAAAATTCAGAAACCATCTATACACTTATACACCCCGAAGACAGAGATACTTTATTTGCTAATATTTTTGAAGCAATTAAAACCAAAAAAAATGAATTGATATATACTTATAGGATAAAACATAAAAACGGACATTATATTTGGCGGGAAGATCATGCAAAATTCAACTACGATAGTATTGGAAATCATATAAACACCTACGTTGTTTGTAGGGATATAACAGAGCGAAAAATAGCGGAACAAGCCTTACTTGAAGCCAAAGAATTAGCCGAAGAAAGAGAAAGAAATTTCAGGCTATTGTTCGAAAGTTCACCTATCGCAATTCTTATCGAAACCGAAAATAAATATAATTACTTTAACAATGCTACCTTGCAACTTTATGGCGGCGAAAGTTATAATCAATTATTTGGTACTGAGATTTTAGAACGGATACATCCTGATTTTAAAGCAATTGTAAAACAAAGAGTATCAGAGGTGAAAAATGATTCAAAAATTGCACATAGAGAAGAAAGTATTCATATCAAATTTGATGGAACACCCATATATGTTGAAATTATAGCTGTTCCGATAGAATTTCAACATAAAAAAAGTTCGTTGGTTTTTGTAAATGACATTACAGAACGTAAAAAAACAGAAAAAGCACTCAGGGATTCCGAAATCCTTTTCTCAACAGCATTTCATGGTAGTCCGGTATCAATGGTTATAGCCCGTTATGCCGATGGCGTTTATCTCGAAGCAAACGAAATGTTCCTTCAATTGACCGAACTCAGCCGCAGTGAGCTGATTGGTAAAAACACCAATGCAATAAACATAAATAATGCCGACGAAATAAGCTATCTTAGAGCACTGATAGCCGAAAATCGCCCATTAAAGAATATCGAAATTTCAGGCAAAAACAAATCGGGCAAAAATCTTTATTTGTTGCTTTCCATTGAACATATCGAACTGAATGGTGAAGCCTGCACCATTACAACATTATTAGATATAAGTGAACGCAAAAAAGCAGAACAAGCATTAAAGGAATTAAATTATACATTAGAGAGTAAAGTAATTGAACGAACAACCGAACTTGAAGAAAGCAACAAAAAACTTATTGTTGAAATAAGCGAGCGCAAACAGGCAAATGAACGATTCAGTTTAGTGTTAGAGTCAGTGCCCAGTTCAATCATTTTAGTAGATTTAAACGGATTGATACAATTTGCAAATAATCAGACCGAAATCTATTTTGGCTATAAAGTCGAAGAATTAATTGGACAGAAAATTGAAATAATAGTACCTGTTGAAAACGCAATTGAACATGTAAAACTACGACATAATTATTCCATGAATCCGGTAACAAGAAGCATGAAGGCATTCCCGATTGTGTTAGGTTTGCGAAAAGATGGTTCAAAAATTCCTCTTGAAGTGGGTTTAAATCCTGTTAAAATAAACAACGAAGTGTTTGTACTTACCAGTGCATTGGATATTACCGAACAAAGAAAAATAGCAGACGACTTACGGCAATCAACCACACATCTCGAATTGGCTACCAGTGCAGGCGGTGTGGGAATTTGGGAATACGACATTGACAACAATAAAATACTGTGGGACGAACAAGTGTTTGCTCTATATGGAACAACAAAAGAAAAATTTGGCGGTGTATATCAGACTTGGCAGGCAGGATTGCATCCCGACGACATGGCAAATGCTGATATAGAAATACAAAAAGCAATAAGTGGCGAAAAAGAATTTGACACAGAATTTCGGGTGATTTGGAACGACAATAGCATTCATCATATTCGGGTACTTGCCAAGGTTTTTCGCGATGAAACCGGAACTCCATTGAAAATGATAGGAACCAACTGGGATATTACCGACCAGAAACTTGCAGCGAATGACCTGTTGGATGCCAAAAAATCTGCCGAAGACGCCAATCGCATGAAAAGCGAATTTCTGGCAAACATGAGCCACGAAATACGCACACCACTGAATGCAATTGTTGGTTTTTCGAACATCATGAAAGAAAAAACCGAAGGCAACAAATTGTTTACAGAATACCTCGACAATATTATTCAAAGCAGCGGCGTATTACTCAATCTGATCAACGATATTCTTGACCTTTCCAAAGTTGAAGCTGGACGAATGACCCTAAACTTACAGCCTTTGAATTTGGCCAATTTAATCAAAGAGGTTCAGAACGTATTTCTGATCAAAATACGCGAAAAAGGAATTTCCATTGAAATTGATATTCGCGACAATCTGCCCGAAAGCATAATTACAGACGAAAAATACCTACGGCAAATCTTGTTCAACCTGGTAGGCAATGCAGTTAAGTTTACACACGCCGGTAAAGTTGACATTATTGTCGAAATTGTACATAGAAATGAGACTGGCAGTCGGATAGATTTGCTCTTTTCGGTCAAGGACACAGGAATAGGGATTCCGGCGGGTGAATTGACAAACATTTTCGAGCCATTCAGACAGGTTATTAACCAATCAAAAACCAAAATTAGCGGTACTGGTCTGGGGCTTAGCATAACCAAACGGTTGACCGAATTGCTTGGCGGAACAATCTTGGTTGTTAGCGAATATGGTGTAGGTTCAACATTTAGTATCGCACTAAAAGATATTGAAATTGGTTCTATCAGTAGGCATCATACCTTTCATAGCGACAAAAATTATCTCAACAACATTCTGTTTAAAAACCCGTTGATTATTATTGCTGAAGATGTCCAGTCGAACCGTCAGGTAATCAAAGGTTATCTCGAAACGTACAATATCACAATTACCGAAGCCGTAAATGGAGAAGAGTGTATTGATCTGGTTCGCAAAACAAGGCCCGATTTAATTTTAATGGACATGCAAATGCCAGTGATGGACGGCTATACGGCTTCGTCGCTATTAAAAAAGGACGAAGAGTTTAAAGACATACCCATTTTTGCGCTGACTGCAGCAGCAATGAAACACGAAAAAGAGCAATATGGCAGTATCGTCAATGAACTGATGTTAAAACCAATCAATAAATACGATTTGATTGAGTTGTTGGCAAAGTATTTGCCTTTTGACGAAAGGGTCGAAAAAACAACTGATCTGAATGAAAAGAATTCCATTACATTTGCGGATGAAAAATTATCGGAAGCACTGAAGCTACAATTCACTGATCAATTTTTACCGACCATCGAAGGGTTACAATCAGTGCTGAACTTTGATGATTTGATTGAGTTTGGTAATAGTTTGGAAAAATTTGCAATTCGAAACGATTTAAGCTTGTTAAAGGAAATTTGTTACCAGCTTAAGGATCACATTGCTTCGTATAACATTGAGAAAATAGCTTATTCCTTGGAACAAATTGTACAATATCTTAATAAATAACAATGATAGGCACAAAAAAAGCATTAATATTGATCGTAGATGATAATCCGATAAATATTCAGGTAATCAGTAGTATCCTTCATGAAAAGGGTTACAATATCAGTATTTCAACCTCAGGTATCCAAGCATTAAACACAATAAGTGCCAAAATGCCCGATTTGATTTTGCTCGACATTGAAATGCCCGAAATGGACGGTTACGAAGTTTGCAAACGGCTTAAATCGGATATTAAGACTAAAGAAATTCCGGTTATATTCCTGACCGCCAAAATTGAAACTGAAAATATCGTTTATGGTTTTGAAATTGGGGCCGTTGATTACATCACAAAACCATTTAATGTAGCCGAACTATTGGCGCGTGTTGCAACTCACATCGAACTGAAAAAATCGCGTGAAAAATTGATCGAACTAAATGCAACCAAGGATAAATTTTTCTCTATCATTGCGCACGATGTAAAAAATCCATTTGCCGGTATTTTAACTGGTAGTGAATTATTATTGATGGGGCTACCCCTTTACGAGAAGCCACAAATCGAAAAAAGTGTGACCAGGATCTATGACTCAGCAAAACAAGGGTTTGATTTATTGGTTAACTTATTGGAATGGTCACAAACACAGAATGAAGGCATTAAATTTAACCCGACAAAACTAAATCTTAAGATGGTTGCCCAAACAAGTTTGAATTTGGTCCAAGAACTGGCAGAAAATAAAAATGTCCTTATTAACAATCAGTTAGATTCAAATTTGTCAATTTATGCCGACGAAAATTTGTTAAATGCGGTTTTTCGGAACTTATTGACAAATGCGATCAAATTTACCCCTAATGCCGGAAAGATCACGCTTTTCGCCAGGGAATCAAATGCGATGATTGAAGTATCCATTTCAGATTCAGGTATAGGAATGTCGAAAAATGTTCTCGAAAATCTTTTCAAAATAGAAAATAAAGTATCCACGCCGGGCACTGCCAAAGAAACAGGCACCGGACTTGGTTTGATCCTCTGCAAAGAGTTTATTGAAAAACATGGCGGAAAAATCTGGGTAGAAAGCGAATTGGATAACGGCAGTGTGTTTAAATTTACTGTTCCTTCCTATGATGGCCACCAGAATGAATATAATAAGTGAATTCTGAAAAATGCCATTGCAGATTGCAGATTTTTTGTGGTAATTATTGATAGAATGGACTTTATTTAAATCATGAAATCAGTCCCTCTTTATCTTTTTTAATTAATAGATAGGCACAATAGAATAAAACACCTGGATGCATAGGGATAATTCTGAATCAAGAACTTAGTTGAGTTTATGACATCTCCTCCTCCAGCCACTCCACAATATTCCTTTTCTTTTTCGAAAAATTGATGCCAATCAGCGTAATAGGTTTTCCATCTGATAAATAAGTTATTGCATATCCTTGTTCTTTTATCTGTGCTATGGCGACTTTGGCCGGTTGTTCCATTTTGAACTCGAAAATATAGATATGGTCGCGGTTCACAATCACAGTGTCGATGCGGCCATTGTTTAGGTGCACTTCGTTATGAATTTCGGCCCCGAGCAACCTGAAAACGGAATAGATAATATTCTGGTAGTTTTCCTCCATATTGCTGCGGTTGGAGTATGGGATTGCGGCGATATGGCTTTTCAGGATGCGTTCGATATCCTTTGTTTTGTTGGTAACCAATGCAATCTGCAACTGTTTGATTTCTGATGTAACCACATCAAGGCTCCGTTCTGCCATCGAACTTACCAAATGTTTCTCAAAAGCTGTTTCAATTTCCATATTCGGAAACCGCAGATAATAAACAGGCTCGTTCATAAGCATTTCTACCCTATCTATGGTAAGGTAGCCTGTTTGCAACAAAAGCGGGGCTGCCTGCATATTGGCCACATCAAACGAATCAAGTATTACGCTATCCACCGGACGAAATAAAGTATCCAAAAAATCAATGTTCTGTCGTTTTAAAACCTTAAAGATAAATGATGGACTGCCTGTCGAAAACCAAAAATTACTGAACCTGCCGCCTTCATTAATAAACATTCCCAATGATACAGGGTTATATACCGTTGGCGAATCTTCGTGAAAGCGGAACCCGTTGTACCAGTTCTGTATTCTTTCACAGTATTCAGTGTTGTCAACTTTGTTTTTAACAGCCAATTCATCTATCCTGTCGCCAAAGTAAAGATTCACTTCTTCCTGAGTATAGCCG
>CAILKW010000766.1 GCA_903834845.1 uncultured Bacteroidia bacterium
CCAAATTAGGAAAATTAACACTTGTTACAATCCAGTCGTCATCATCTCCTTGAGTAGCGTTGCTTCCCCAAGTATCCAAATATACACCATTACCTACGTGTTGCAGAGATGTTGATTCATAAGCACCGTCATATCCAAGACCATACCAACCACTAACAATTGCAATTTTTGGGTCATTAACATCAGCACCCCAAATATCGTAATTTCCGTCAACCTGACTTAGCAAAGGTAAACTAAGGTTGTCACCAGGTACACTTTCAATATATACATCACCATTAATAACTGCCTGAACTTTAGACATAATGGTATTCAATTTTGCTCTGAAAGCAGCAGTGATATTATCTGTACCAACTTCGAAATCTCCGTTGACAATAGCCAATTGGTTCAATTTGCCAAAGAAGAAGTCAACTGCAGCATCAGAATAAATTAAAACATTACCATTGTACATTGCTGTACTGTTAAGAATAGTGGTAATGTCGGCCTGAGCAGCAGCCAAAGCTAATTGTAAACCCTGAATGGTTAATTTTGTTTTGTCGGCATTGGAAGGATCACCTTGAAGAGCAAGTAAGGTAGCATCAATCTTGGCAAGTGTTGCAACATTTCCTGCATCAATAATAGCTTTTAAAGCGGCTTCAAGAGCGGTTACTTTTGCATCGGTATTTCCGTTAACAGCAAGAACACCACCGTTAATAAGAGCTTCAAGGGCAGCTTTTGCAGCCTCAATTTTTCCGTCTGTAACCAATAAACCGGCGGCAGTTGCTTCGTTAATACTTACTATACTTGCAGCAATAGCTTGTTCAAGAGCCAATTTAGCAGCGGCAATTTTTGTATTTACGTTTTCGTTTGTTGCTGATAAACCATCGGTAATAACTTTATTAATAGCTTCCGTAGCGGCAGCAATTTTTGCATTTACGTTTGCATCGGTGGAAAGTGCACTTGCTGCTATTTGTTTAAGTATTTCAGCCTGAATAGCTTTAACCTCAGCAGAAGTAGCAGTTAATGCCAACTGTACTTTCAATGCATCAAGTTTGTCATTCAACACTTTGTCGGCAGCAATTTTGTCAGTCACCATTTTAGCCAGATCAACTGCTAATTTATCAACAACTGCTTTAGTAGCTGTCCCTGCGGTAGCAACGGCTCCAAGAGTTGTGGTAATGGCATCAATTTTAGTACCTACAGCAGCGAGAGCGGTTGTAAGAGCAGTAAACTGCCCTGTAACTGTTGTTGCAGTTGGTAATGTAGCTACTACACCTTGAAGAGCAGTAATTTGAGCTTTGGCTGCGGTAAGGTCAGCTTGCAATTGAATAACCCCGTTAACCTGTACAGCGAGAGCAGCAATTTGATCTTTTAGTGCTGCGAAATCATCCGCGTACTTATTACAGGAAGTAATAATCAGGGCGAACGTTATTACGCCCAATAATAGTTTTTTCATTTCTGATTTTTTTTAATTAATAAATAGAATATAAGAGCACTTAAATTTTACAACTACAAAGTTGAAATAAATGCAAGTGTTTAAAAGTCCTAATTTAAACTAATTATCTTATTTGGTAAAATACAGGAATAAATAGTCATTTTTAATGGATATCCTGTTTATTTTAGGGATTATCCTATAATTTTAACCGGTTTTACCCTCATTTTAAAATAGCAGTTTCATAAGCTATTACAGGGAGTAAATTCGGAACCGGATAAAAGTTAAAATCAGTACTAATTATATAGCAGCTTTTAGTATATGTCTGTTTTACAACTCTATAAGGCAAATGTATAGATTATATTACCCGACGGAACTAATCAATAATCCACCAAAACCAGAAACGGTTAAATTTGAATCAATCATCAGCGAAGCTAATAGCGACCGGTATAGTATGCGAAACATGCCTAACACTCAAAATGCACCACGTAGAACCACGAACCGGTTTAACGTAAATAACCCTGATTTAGTTTGTGACAATCACAGTAGTGAACAACCCACCCTGCCAAAAACCACATATTGGTTTAACGAAAATCGAAGAGAACCGAAACTAATAAACCACGGTGTAGCGTGCCGAACCGGGGTAACACGAACAACACCTCCGAATGAAAAACCACAGAGTGGATTAACGTAAATAGCCTAAAGTGCAGCTTGCGGAACCGGGGGTAAGAAGATGAATGTACGCCGACAACTCCGAAGCGGGTGGAACGTTGATTAAAATAAACTGCCTATTCCTTTCATTCAAGTTCACTATTTATTGGAATTCATTCATATTTGTATCGCATTACATATCAAGCAATTGCATCAAATCCCCCCTGCCCCCTTTTTTGAAAGGGGGAGTCGTTCAAACGTAAATTGTTTCCTTTATAATGTTTTCAAGAATAACTTGACCGAAAGGGATAGGCAGTTAAAATAAATAAGGTAAATAAGGTTGGGTAATAAGGTTAACAAGTTGGTTACTAAGGTTAAAAACAAATGAAAAATAAGGTTTTTTTGTTTTTGTTTTTAACCCCATTTTCTCTTAAACCACGAAGTAGTTTAACTTGAATCGAAGATCGGCGAAGTCAATAACCTAAAGTGTAGCTTGCGAAACCGGGTGAAAAGAACAACCCACCACGAAAAACTACGAAGTAGTTTAACTTGAATAACCTAAAGTGCAGCTTGCGGAACCGGGGGTAAGAGAATGAAAGTACGCCGACAACCCCGAAGCAGGTTGAACGTTGATTAAAATAAATAAAGTAAATAAGGTTAGTTATTAAGGTTAACCCTTTGGTTACTAAGGTTAAAAACAAATGAAAAATAAGGTTTTTTAATTACGCTTTAACTACATTTTTCATCTTCTTAACCTTACCACCTCAAGCCCTACTATTACACACAAAAAAAAGCCCTCCTTGCGGAGGGCCTTAAAATTTAATTCTATTAAATCTATTATTCTGAAATTCTAGTTAAGAAGAGATACTTCCTTTGATAAGTTAATACCCCATGTTGTAGGAGTTCCAATCACGTCATCAATAACACCCGTACTTGGTGCGGTAATGTACCATGCGTTAGCCCTATCAGCTTGCATTTTATCTGTCAATGGCTGTAAACCTGCAGCAGCATCAACGTCTTCTACCTGCAAATTAATATTAAACAGGTTCGTTGTAACACCATAAGCAGCCGTAGTAGCAACTATTTTTACAACCAATGCTTTAAGTGGTAATAAAGCTGTAGAATAGATTTTCGCATCTGTGAAAGTGCCTGCACCTGAAGTTGGTATAGCAGCAGTATAAGTACCGCTTAAATTATTACCATATACCCAGAATACATCATTCTGATTAGGTGTTCCATAAGCATCGGCGTAAGTAAGAGTTCCAACTGCTGTAGCTGCAACAGGAAGTGCAAGACTTGCAGTAGCATTACTTGCAAGATTCAAAGTAGCCAATTTCGTATTGCCGATAATCTCAATTACTCTTGGGTAGTTTGTTGAAGTCGTAAGTGAAGTTAACTCCGTATTACCAACTATCCTCAATGTCGTACCAGGTCCTTGTGGGAAATGTGTATGACCTAAAGCAAGTGTTTTAAGACCCGTGTTGGTACAATTGGCAACTACTAAATTATTAATAACTCCGGATGTTGTAAGGGATGTTAATTCATCGCAATTTATAACAGATGCACCTCTTAAAACTCCATGTAATTTAAGACTTGTAAGACCAGGCGCAGAAGAACTACCATCAACTAACACACCTGCGTTAGTTACAATATAGGAAACTGCTGAAAAATCAGTTTTGGCAGCACCTGTAATCTCAGCTGTAAGTAATTCGTCAAAGCCAGCGGTTAAATCAACCATGTTGTTAACGGCACCCAGTGTAAGATGTTCAACAGCCGCAATTGTAGCCGGGGTTGACCAATCGTATTTGGCTAAAGTAACAGTGGTAGCGGTAGATGAAGTAAGATCACCACCTACACCGTCCCATAATGGAATAGTAACTGTGGTAGGACCTTCGATAACAACATTGTAAGCACAGTCAACCAATTTATTCAAATTTACGGTGCCACCATCAGCGATATTCAGATCCAAATCGTCATCTGATGTTGTACAAGCAGAAAGATCAAGAGAAGTAGCTTCGCCTGCATGAACAATCAAACCATTAAGATATTCAACTGTTTTAATAGTAACAGTAAGTGCAGAATCAGCATCAAGATGATCAATAGTGGTTTCGCCTAATACAACAGATTTTGCATTTGGAAACTCAAGTGTATTTTCTGTCCCATTACCATCCCAATCTGACCAGATACCATCAATACCCGCGCCAACTTTCATAACCAAATTAGGAAAATTAACACTTGTTACAATCCAGTCGTCATCATCTCCTTGAGTAGCGTTGCTTCCCCAAGTATCCAAATATACACCATTACCTACGTGTTGCAGAGATGTTGATTCATAAGCACCGTCATATCCAAGAC
>CAILKW010000767.1 GCA_903834845.1 uncultured Bacteroidia bacterium
ACCAAGGATCACAAAGTCCTGCAAAAATCAGGATTTAATAAAAGTATTGTTCCTCAACTCTTTGTAAGCCAATTCAATTTCTTTTTCTGTGTTCATAACGATTGGTCCGTACCAGGCTATGGATTCCTTGATCGGTTTACCTGCAATGATTATAAACCGGGCTTTTGATCCTGTCGTTTGGATACTGACCTGATCACCTTTGCCAAACAACGCACCTTCGCCTGCATGCAAGGTCTCCTTGCTTTTTTCATCAAAAATAGCAGCACCTTCGTAAAGATAGGCAAACACCGTATGGGATGGGTCGAATGTAACAACAAGCTCAGAATTTTCAGCCATTTCAACATCGAAATATTCAGGTTCGGCAATAATGTCTTCAACCGGACCTTTTACTCCCTGAAATGTCCCGGCTAAAACTTTCACCTTGGTTTTATTTTCGAGTTCAACGACAGGAATCTTACTTGCAGGAATGTCCTGGTAACGGGGAGAAGTCATTTTTGAGGCTGCCGGCAGATTCACCCACAACTGGAATCCATGCATTTTGCCCTGTTCGTATTTGGGCATTTCCTCATGAATAATACCGCTCCCGGCTGTCATCCATTGGATATCTCCCGCACCAATCACCCCACGGTTGCCCATGCTGTCATTGTGCTCTACCCTTCCTTCCAGCATGTAAGTGACTGTCTCAATGCCACGGTGCGGATGTGATGGGAAGCCAGCCATAAAATCTTTCGGATTGTCGGAACCAAAATAATCTAACAACAGAAACGGATCCAATAATTCCGTAGTGTGGTGGCCCAAAATCCTTGTCAGTTTTACCCCTGCACCATCTGACGTCTGCTGTCCTACAATTATGCGTTCAATTTCCCTGTTCGTTCCCATAATATTTAATTTGCTTTAATAATGTTTTGAGTTTATCAACATGTTTTGACCAAGTACAAAGATATCAATTCTTATTATTTAAATATTTTCCCCCAACCTGTTGCATTTGTAAATTTCATTCTTAACTTTGCCACCCAAAGTACTTTTAAATGAAAACAAACAAAACAAATCCAAAAGATGATCTGCAGGCCATTCGTGATATTATGGAACGGTCAACCAGATTCTTGTCGCTTAGCGGTTTATCGGGTATTTTTGCCGGTGTTTGTGCTTTGACTGGAGCAGCGGTTGCCTGGTGGTTTATTCCGGATGCACATCATGCACAACCTGATGGTGATACGTTCGGTTGGTTATTTTCAGGAAACAGACTTTATCTGGTCCTCGATGCAGCGTTGGTCCTGATTTTTGCTGCTATTGGAGCTGCTTATTTCTCCTATCGGAAGGCCAGAAAAACCGGTCAGCAATTTTGGAATCTCTCGGCCAAAAGGTTATTGATCCATTTATTGATTCCGTTGGTTTCAGGCGGATTTTTCACACTTATTCTGGTGTTTCAACACAACCTGGAACTGGTAGCTTCTGTAATGCTGATATTTTACGGATTGTCGCTGGTCAATGCCGGGAAGTTTACATTTGGTGAGATTCATTACCTTGGACTTACAGAAATTGTTCTGGGTATTCTGGCCGGTTTGTATCTTCAATATGGTCTCCTGTTTTGGACTATCGGATTTGGAGTGATGCACATTGTTTATGGCACTGTGATGTACTACCGTCACGAACGTTAAAAAGTAATATTCCAGTGAAGAATCCCATTTCAAACCTTCAGAAAGTATTCGATAGCCGTATCAGGCTTGGAATCATGTCGGCACTTATGGTGAGCGACAATCTTGATTTCAATGCCCTGAAGGATCTACTTGGACTAACTGACGGAAACCTTGCAAGCCATCTGAAAGCCCTGGAGCAGCAGGAGATTATCACGGTTTCAAAACAATTCGTTGGCAGAAAGCCCAGTACAACCTACACGGCAACAGAAGGTGGCAGAAATTTATTCCGTCTTCATCTGTCAGCACTTGAAGAATTAATTGCCCGGCATTAATTTTTTTTATTTAATAACTTTGCAATACAAAGTACTTTTACAACTCAAAAAACTAAAAAATGGAAACAAAAAGTATTCAGAATTTCTTGAACAGTTACAGCGTAAAGATGATTATCGTATCCTTTATGGCTATTTTCCTCCTTATCCCTTCATTCATGATACAAGATATCATACAGGAAAGAATTGACCTGAGCCAAAATGTTAAAAATGAGCTTTACCACCAATGGGGCGGCAAACAGGTAGTTTCTGGTCCTGTTTTAAATGTGCCATACTCGGTGAAAGTATCTGATGAGAACAACAAGGTCATCAACGAACGGCATGGAGTGGCCCATTTTCTACCTGAGACCTTAAAAACTGCGGGCGTACTGGTTCCTGAAAAACGGAAGCGGGGTATCTACGAGGTGGTCGTCTACGAAGGTAACCTCAAATTGACAGGATCGTTTTCCCAGCCTGATATTTCTCAACTGGATCTTCCAGAGGCACAGTACAATTGGGCTACAGCCTATTTTACGATCGGCGTTTCAGACATGCGGGGCATTAAAAACTTGCCTGAACTGGTGCTGAATGGCCAGAAATGCAAAGTAGATCCGGGAGTGGCAGATACCGATTTGTTCCAGTCGGGAATTACTGTAAAAGCCAATTCCATGAATTTGAATCAGGCCATGAATTTTGAGCTGGAACTGGTTTTGAACGGATCGGAGGTCTTCTCTGTTGAAGCACTGGGAAAAACATCAGAAGTTACAATGACGTCAGATTGGACACAACCAAGTTTTACAGGAGGATTTCTTCCTACCAACCGTCAGGTAACCGCCAACGGTTTTACGGCAGATTGGCAGGTAACCCACCTGAACCGCAATTTTCCACAGCAGTGGAACGACCGGAAATTCAAAACGAATGAGGCTGATTTAGGTGTAGAACTCCTTATTCCGATTGATCATTACCAGAAATCGATGCGCTCGGCAAAATACGCCATCCTGTTTATTGCACTCAATTTTATCATCTTTATTTTTATTGAAATTAAAAGCAAAATCAGGATCCATCCTTTTCAATATTCGCTGGTAGCTTTTGCGTTGCTGATTTTCTATGTACTGCTCACTTCAATTGGCGAACAAATAGGATTCAACCTGGCTTACATGATTTCAGCGTTGGCAGTTACCACTCTGATTTCATGGTTTACTTCTGCTATTTTGCACAATTCAAAAATGGTTATCAGTGTCACCCTTTTACAAACAGGTTTGTATTTGTTCCTTTTTACTATTTTGCAATTACAGGATTACGCCCTGCTGGCTGGAAGTATCGGACTATTTATCATTCTGGCCATTATTATGTATGGATCGCAGCAGATTAAATGGTATTCTGAAGATCGCTCCGATGTGAATATAGGATAATCCGCAAGGAATCTTTCGGATGAATAAGGGGGTAGTTGGCAGATGCATCGGATGAATACTGTTATTCAATCTGTAAATCCAATGCATTTGTAATTCTTCTGGCGGTACTTTGCTTTGAATCTATCGGCTGATCAATGAGCACTTCCTGGCCCATGACGATAGCGATGTTATCAATAATTATCTTGTTCCTATAATTCGTTATTCTTTACTTATTATTTATTGCATTGTTATTCAATTAAATACATGTGATCTGCACGATTCTCTTTAAAAAATAAGTTCCACCCCCTCCTTTATAAGATCGAGAACCAATAGTTAAACTTGATCAGGAAAATATTGTTTGGAGCGGCATTGGCCAAGCGTCCGGGTGCACTGTGAAGTGGCTCATTACCTGGATTTAACCAGTCAGTCCGTTCGTTTGACCATACCAGAAAGATCTGCGAACCTGGTTTGTATTCCCAGCGAAACACCAGATTCGAACGAAATTGGTTGAAATTGAAGTCGGGTTTTTTGAACCTATAATCTTCCATCTGATAAGTATCGCCATTTACAAGAACAGGACTAATGATCTTAAAACGACTGCTAAAATTATTGTCTTTTGCATTGGTGATCTCTTTAAAATTACTGTACTGGCCAAGCGTTGCAAAAGGACTTCCGTAATATTGCAGCGATACTTCGGGTGTAATACTGAAATCGACCCGGAACGTCAACCCAAGTGTTTCCTGGTTCAGTTGCCCAAGAATATATCTGTTCTGCTGGTTGGATCGCTGTGTGTCAACATATTGTAGTTTATCTGTTTTCTTCGAATAATCGATGTTCATCGACAGAAGTAAGTTATTTATGGGCCTGACAGATATCCCCGCAGTGTAATCATTAAAGTTATAGGAGTTTTCACCCGAAATTGAAACAATTGTTGAAAGTTTCAAACTCACTTTTCTGGACTGGTCGGTTTTGATTGTGAAAGTCTCCATCCAGTTTGAGGGGGTCAACATTGCATTTCCACCGCGCAGAATCCGGTTATCAAGTGCTTCGTTTTTATATTTCAGGATATTTGAAATCCCCCATTTGTTTTTAAACTTTGCTGCTATATTTAATGCGGCATCCGAAAAAAGGTATTGTCCGCTGAAATCCCAATTGTTCGCCTGAACAACTTCGATTGTGTAGGTTCGGAAAATGAATGCAGGTTTATTGATAAAGTACGAAAGCATATTTTTCTGTCGGATCAAATCGGCCATTTGCAGATAGCCAATGTCGTTCAGATCAAATCCGGGTGAACACCAGCTTACTTCGGTTGAATATTTCCACAAACCCTTGCTCCCTTTCCCGATTTTCACTTTCCCTCCGTAGCCTGAAAGTGAGGTTAATGTACTGTCGAAGTTGAGATTTGCCGCATCGGGTCGTTGGTAATACCTGGCCGATGCTAGTTGTAGGCCACGAATTGCCTTTACATCACCCTGAATATCGCTTCCGATGACCTTTGCTTCCAGAAAATATTCTTTTCCTTTCCAGTAGTGCATCAGGTCCAGTCCACCGGTGTAAGCTCCTTTATTTAAAAAATTAAGGTTTGGTTCATTGATATTTCGGATTGTAGAGGTAACAATCCCACCAAACATCGTGTTGCTGTGGTTAAAATCCTGCTGAATACGTGCAACAGCATAACTTGTGAAGGGTTCAACACCTACCTTACGATCGCCTGATGGGGAATTGATGGTTGCCTTTTCGTTTGCTGTAAAGCTTTGAAGAGCTCCGACAGAGAGCCCCCTGGAAGTTTTACCGCTAAATTTAAGGGCGCTTAATATTGTCGTGTTATCGGGCGCCTGAATATATTCCTGATCTTTTACAGATGGGTGATAGGAAGGTGCATGCCCAATACGCCGACTGTAAAAAACACTGGCATCGTCCATATCAAAATCAAAGATGGTTTTCCCTTCGAGAAAGAAAGGTCGCTTTTCCTCATAAAAAGTTTCGAACGCGGTAAGGTTCATCACCGATGGATCTGCTTCAACCTGCCCGAAATCGGGATTTACAGTCATATCAACCGTAAAATTACTACCTACTCCAATCTTGGCATCCAACCCAATATTGCCCATAAACCGATGTCCGCTATTGGCAAACGGATTTAGGGGTTCTTTTCTGAATGTTTTCATTTTACCTAATGCATAAGGCATTAACTCTATACGTTGTGATTTTTTTAATCCTTTAATGCCATGTAATTCACCAAACAAATACAGGATTCCAGGACCTGTCGAGGATTGTTTTTCCCAATCGCTCTCCTCCTGCAAACGATCTATCCACCTCCAGACATGCAATCCCCATATCTGTTCGTATTGATTGCTGTATCGCAATTGACTCAAAGGAATTTCCATTTCTGTTGTCCATGCGGAATCTTCATGAGCAACTTTTCCATACCAAACGGCATTCCAATTCATATCGCCATAACCGGTATTGTTAAGAATCATATCTATTTTCTGCCTGCCAGCCGTCATGTCAAATTCGAAGCCGGTACGATAATCGTGGTAACTATCAAAAGTAATCCCTACCATATCCCCTGCGAGCTCGTCACGTCTGCCGGCCTTACAACTGATCTTTGCAGGCTCATTGTCAATTGCTTTGATTGCTACATAGACATTCTTATCATCATACA
>CAILKW010000768.1 GCA_903834845.1 uncultured Bacteroidia bacterium
TATACAGATGCAAAATTATCGGTGCTGCTCTGCCATTGATAAGTAATCGAAGCATTACCTCCGCTTGCATCGGTAGTACTTCCTATAACAGATGGAGTACCGGCGTAACAAATTGTCTGACCTGTATTTGCAAGTGTACCAGCAGTGAAATTATCATAAACAGTTACTTTCCAAACATTGCTTGACGTATTCCAGCTTGTGTTACAGCTGCCATCTTTAGCCTGACGGCGATACCATGTAGTTGCAGTCAAACCCGAAGGAGGAGTGTAAGTTGCAGCATCAGTGCTGATAGTTGAGGATGCAGAAGCAAAATTATCGGTGCTGCTCTGCCATTGATAAGTAATCGAAGCATTTCCACCGCTTGCATCGATAGTACTTCCTATTACAGTAGGAATACCGGCGTAACAAATTGTCTGACCTGCTGTTGCAATGGCTCCGGCAGTAAATGACGGATTAACCGTCATCTTTACAACATTCGATGCTGCTGCTCCTGTCCAATCACTCATGCAGGATACGCGGGCAAGACGTTTGTACCAGATATTAGTTGTAAGGGTACTCGGGTCGTAAGTTGTTGATGTGTAAGTGCCTGAAGCGAGATTTGAAAATGAAATATTATCAGTTGAGCTTTGCCATTGGTATTCTAATGTGCCAGTATATCCTGTTGGGGCTGTTTTGTTGGTAAGTATAGCCGGATCATCATTGTAGCATAAGGTTTGTGCTTTTTCTATTTCACCGCCATCTGTTGGATTGGTGCATGCTGATGTTGTTGTTTGACTCTTAGGATTATCGGTTGCTGTTGTTGTAAGATACTTCTCTGCTCCGGCATGACCGTTATATTCAAATACCTGAACGGTATAAAGAGTAAAACCGGTTAAGTTTGTTATGGACACTGTGTTTTCCCTTCCATTATATACACAGTAGTATCCCGATGAGCCCAACTGTGTCCCTTTTGACGACCAATTGGCACTTGAACTATATGTAGTATTATTGGCAGGATTGGTAATTGTCCCGGTTCCCTCCTTGACAAATATTGCGCGTTTAGCTCCATTGCCTTTGGTACAGTTGATGGTAAAAGAAGTTGCCGTAACTGTTGAAAAAGTGATATTGGATGCCTGGATGGTTGGAGCAAAATAGGTCACGATAACTGGAACGGCCGTTGGGTTTGACGAAGAAAGTATGCTATAATCTGATGCTCGTTCTAGTGTACTCCCTGAACCAATTGTTCCCCATAAATAGTATTCTCCTGTGTTTCCATCGTCAGCTCCAATATCCAAATCATCTTCCAATTTACCGGTTTCAGTGTTAAAGTTGAATGTTAAATAGTCATAATTAACCACTCCGTTAACAACATTGTTAAAGGTTCCAAGCAGGTTGTTCGATGGACCATAAAAGGACACCGTTAGTGCTTGCAGTCCATTTTCCGGGGAAACCACGTCATAGGAATCGTCGAAAGTAAACGTGCCCGCAGCACGATATCCGCCACTGCCCGTCCAAGAGAAAGTGGCATTGACCATTGCAGCATTTAGATTTGTTTGTGCTGCAAACATGCAAAAAACCAACATGATTAATCTGATTTTCAGCATCATGGTAAAAATAAAATTTCTCATAATTTTTAATTTTTTTTGTTTGTAATAGTTTGTTTACAGCCTGCACCGGATACCACATCGTTTGTGGCGAAAACGTAATGTTCGGATGGTGCCATTATACTCCGGAAAATCTTTTGAAAGTCGAATTTTTTCATTTTCCGATTTTGATAATTATTGTGAAATAACTTCTTTTGTTTCAACAGGAGCAGGAGTTTCTGTTTCGGTCTTTTTCTTTCCAAACGAATCAATATTAAACAACAGGGTAAACCTAATGGTATTTGCAAGAGGGCTATTTCGTTGAACAGGAATTATATATGAAAAATCAATTGCTGCAATATTCATTTTTACACCAACACCCGCGGTGAAATATTTACGATTACCCTTGTTTTCAGATTCATTAAAATAGCCTGCCCGTACGGCAAATTGTTTATTGTACCAATACTCTGCACCCATAGATACGGTAACCTCCTGAATTTCTTCTTTAAGACCACCTGGAGCATCGGTAAACGAACTAAAAAGAGAGCTGATAACAGATTTGTTATTCGTATTGGTATAAACTGCAGACGGAGTAGAAACAAGCAGTTTATTAAAATCCAACGATAAGGACAGTACATTAAACTCATCAAAGGCGTTGGTAAATGTTCCACCCAGCCTCATA
>CAILKW010000769.1 GCA_903834845.1 uncultured Bacteroidia bacterium
CAACTGAATATCTCTCATGTTTAACCAGTTTGTGGTTGCTGAAATCCCCGCCTTGAAAAGGTAGCATACTCCGACCCAATTGCAACACCTTGGGAAACATGGAAAAAAATAAATGAAATTGATTTATGAGAAAGGAGTAAATGATATGAACCATAAAAGGATACAACGTATATTGTATGCCAGGTATAGCGTTATATTTTGGAACAGTGCGTTTTCTCACAAGCAAATTGAGAAATATAGGGATCAACTCCGGGCTAAACCTCTCTATAATTGTTTGGGCTTGCAGGAATTTATTGAATATACTCATTTGTAGTTAGTTTACATTCTCCATATTCATTAACTAAACTTATTGATAAAAACTGGAAAGGCTATTAACCAATTTTTTTGAATGCGCTTACGTGTGTTTTCTTTTTCAGTTGTATCTAATATCAGAAGCGGAAAAAAGACGCTTAAATTTTTTTTAACCCGAGATGGAAAATAATAATTACATACAACGTAATATCAGAAACCTGATTGCCGATCGTTTGAAGCAAGATTTGGATGAACAATTAGCTGAAGCAACTCAGGCGATCTCCGAAATAGGAGGCATTGACAGTAGGAAAGCATATTCAAAAGTTCAGGAACGACTTCAAAAAGAACGTAAATTCACTATTTTGATCAATACCTTATCGCGTGTAGCGGCAATTCTTTTTCTTCCGCTACTTGTTGCTTCAGGTATCCTTTTCTTCAATCAGTTGAATTTAAAGCAAATCCAACAATTTGCTTTGCAAGAGATTACAACTCCGGTAGGTGTTCGTTCGCACGTTTTACTGCCTGATGGATCTGATGTGTGGCTTAACGCTGAGAGCACAATAAAATTCAAAATTCCTTTTGATCAAACAACACGCGGTGTTTCATTGTCGGGAGAAGCCTTCTTTGATGTTAAGAAAAATCCTAATGTCCCATTTATTGTTAATACCGGTAATATAAATATAAAGGTGATAGGAACCAGATTTAATTGCAAAGCTTTTTCTAATGAAAATTGTATCGAAATAGTTCTTGCTGAAGGAAAAGTGAGTTTGAATTTAGCAGGTGCGCCAATACGAAGGGAAATCGCAATGAAACCTGGTGACAGGGCAGTTATTGATAAAACATCGTATCGTACTTGTATTACTAACGAAAAAATTGAAAAATATATTGCCTGGCATAGCGGTAAACTGGTCTTTGACGAAACCCCGATGACGGAAGTGGCAACCCAGATAGGTCGTTGGTTTGGAGTTGAAGTCGTTATTGAAGATCCTAAAATTCGAAGCTACCGGATTACAACAACTTTTGAAGATGAATCCTTGCACGAAGTACTTGAGTTGCTCAGTTTATCATCGCCTGTTGAAATTAAATACATGCCGTCAACTATCAATAAATCTACAAATATGCCAACCAAATCAAAAGTGATATTTAGCAAAAAATCAAAACTCAAAAGTAAGAGCCTATGATAAAAAACATGCACAACTAAAAAAAGGAAGGAAGTGCTCTAACACCTCCTTCCCGATTACCTTTAAAAGGCAGATAAATTTATAGTTACAAAATTAAATCATACAAAATTATGCAAAATTTTTCTAACAAGTTGTGCTTATTCATAACAGAGCACAAAAAAAAGCTTTTAGCTATGCGAAACTCCCTATTTATTGTCTTAATCAGTTCATTTCAAGTACTTGCAGGGATAAGTTATGCTCAAATCACACGCCTCTCGCTCGACCTGAAAAACTCTTCTGTGAAAGAGGTACTTCAACAAATTGAACAGAAGAGCGAATTTTATTTTTTGTACAACAGTGAACTAATTGATGTTCAGCGAAAAGTAGATATAGAGGTCATCAACGAAAAAATCGATATTATTCTTACATTACTGTTCCGTAACGAAAAAGTGGATGTTTTGGTTCGGGATCGGCATATTGTTCTGACTCCGCTTGGTGAGAATACTACTCAACAACCACAAAAGCAGATAAACGGTAAAGTCACCGATCAGTCTGGTTTACCAATACCAGGAGCATCAGTAGTGGTGAAAGGAACTACAACAGGGGTAACTACTAACAATGACGGAAATTTCACATTGACTTTGCCAATAGATGCCAAAATACTGTCGTTCTCTTTCGTGGGTATGAAAATGCAGGAGATTGCCATTGGAAACAGGACATTAATGAATGTGGTTTTGGCTGACGAATCCGTAGGGATTGAAGAAGTGGTGGCAATTGGCTATGGAACCCAAAAGAAAATTAATTTGACTGGTTCTGTAGGTATTGTAACGAATAAGGCATTGGAGAACAGACCTTTAAGTGATGTTTCTCAAGCTTTGCAAGGAACCGTAGCTAATCTAAACGTCTCAACCACAGCCCGTGGCGGTGAGTTGGGTGAAAACCGCAGTTGGAACATCCGTGGTATGGGTAGTCTTTCAGGGGGTCAGCCCTATATTTTAGTTGACAATGTACCTATGAACATGCAGGACGTGAATCCAAACGATATAGAAAGTGTTTCGGTTTTGAAAGATGCTGCTTCTTCTGCTATTTACGGTGCCAGGGCAGCCTTTGGTGTTGTTTTGATTACGACTAAAAAAGGTTCGAAGAACAAGGAGATCAAGATGGATTATTCAAATAACTTCAGTTTTAACTCTCCTGTATCCTTGCCACACATGGCCAATTCTAACGATTTTGCAACCATGTGGAATACAGCTTATACCAATGCGGGCAGAGTCCCTTATTTTAGTGCGGTACAACTCGATCTAATTAAAAAATGGGCAGCCGATCCAACCAGCGTTCCGTCAAATCAACGCTATCTTCCAACTAGCGCATCTTACATGAAATGGGGTGCAAACAACTATGCCAATGGCAATACAGATTGGCCCTCTGTGTGGTACAAGAACAGTGCATTGAGTCAAACGCACAACATAAGCATTTATGGCGGAACAAACAAGACATCCTTTTATGTATCAGGTGGTTATAACGATCAGGATGGTTTACTTGCCTGGGGGAATGACAATCTTAAAAAATTCAATTTGAATGTCCGTCTTGAGACGGAGGTAACCAACTGGTTTAAATTCAAGTGGGATAGCAAATATAGTGTGAGGGAACGTCAATTCCCGAACCTGAATTTTGAGTCGAACAACGGGAAAGGTTATTTATATACTCTAATTTCTACTTGTTGGCCAACCACGCCTGTTTATGATCCTAATGGCCATCTATTTGCAAGAAATCAATTAATGGGTATGCTACAGGGCGGAATCAAAGATAGCTGGAATACAAGTTGGAATACTTTGGGTGGCGAGTTCACCATGAGCAAAGGATGGAAAGGATTCATAGATTATAGTTTCAATACAGAAAGCTACAAATACTTTAACCACCAGCCAACAATTTATGGTTATCTGGTTGACAATACTACTTATGCCGCTTACGGAATTCCCAATAAAGTATCTGAGCAATACAGCATTAACAAATACCACACAGTTAATGCCTATTCAACGTATGAAAAAACTTTCGGCAGCCATAATCTGAAGGCATTGGTGGGATATCAGGAAGAACTCAACAACTATAGTTCGCTGTCAGGTGCCAATACCAATCTGATCACCGATGCAATTCCTTCCATTTCGACCTCAACCAACGCCGTACCTTCTGTTATCGATGCAATCAGCCATTGGGCTACCCAGAGTTATTTTGGAAGGTTGAATTACAATTACAAAGAGAAATTTTTGGTAGAGGCAAATCTTCGCTACGATGGAACCTCACGTTTTCAGGAAGGTAAACGTTGGGGGGGATTCCCTTCGGCATCAGTTGGTTACCGAATTTCGGAAGAACCCTTCTGGAAAAATTTCAAAAGCAAGGTAAATGATTTTAAAATCAGGGGTTCTTATGGGAAACTTGGGAATCAGGATGTTGCTAATTATTTGTATCTTAGCACAATACCAATGGGAACCAATTTGCAATACTTTATCAATGCCGGGCGACCGAATTACACACAAGCTCCCGGATTGATCAGCTCAGGATTGACATGGGAAACCTCTGCAACCTTTGATTTAGGTTTGGATGCCGCTTTTCTGAGCAACCGGTTATATCTTAATTTCGACTGGTACAAAAGGACAACCACCAACATGTTTGGACCTGCAGAAGCATTGCCAGCTGTAATTGGAACAAGTGTGCCTAAGAAAAACAATGCGGAGTTGGAAACGAAGGGATTTGAACTTAATTTAAGCTGGAGAGATAAATTATCTAATGGTTTAAGCTACGATTTGACTTTTATTTTGTCTGATAATTTAACCACAGTAACCAGCTATAACAATCCAACCAAGATTCTTTCAACCTATTATGAGGGTCAGCAATTGGGTGAAATATGGGGCTATACTTCCGGCGGATTGTTTCAAACGGACGCAGAAGCATCAACCTCAATAGCTATTGCAAGTCAGAGTTACATTTACAGCAGATGGCAGGCGGGTGATATGAAATACATTGACGTGAATAAAGATGGAAAAATTAACATTGGAGACAATACAATAACCAATCCTGGCGACTTATCCGTTATCGGGAATTCAACCCCTCGTTTTGCTTATGGTATAAAGGGTGGTGTCAACTGGAAAGGATTCGATTTTTCGATGTTCTGGCAAGGTGTGGGTAAAAGGGATCTTGCATTTGGTGGCAATCAAATGTTTGGGATACAAAATGATGAGTGGAACAGCAGTGCATTCGTACAACATCTTGATTATTGGACTCCTGATAATACCGGAGCTTACTATCCAAAGCCATATATGTCAACGGAACACAACAAGAACATTCAGACCCAAACAAGATACCTTCTGGATGCCTCTTATATTCGTTTGAAAAATATTCAGCTTGGATATACAATCCCAACAGGAATATTGAAGAAGATCAGGATATCCAAGATTAATTTGTATGTGTCAGGGGAGAATCTTCTCACCTATTCGAAGTTGCCTAAACAGTTTGATCCTGAAGTGAGTATCGGCGACTGGGGAATTGCAGGAAGAACATATCCAATGACCAAGTCAATCTCCTTTGGAACTAAAATTACATTCTAAAAACTCAAATCATGAAAAGAATATATCTCTATTTGATTGTTGCACTTTTTATTACTTCCTCGTGCAATAAACAGGATTTTTTAAACCGCTATCCGCTGGATGCAATTGCCGATGCAAATTATTGGAAAACATCAAGCGACCTCGAATTGTATGTAAATCAGTACTATGTAAAATTCCCGAATTTGTACGAGTTGACCAGCAGTACCGGTTTAGGAATTTATGGAGTTGACAACAACAGCGATATAATGGTTCCTGCCATGTTTGATAAAACATTGGGTGGTACCAATACGAGTCCAGCGAGCGGAGGTGGTTGGGATTGGGCTGATATTAGAAGTACAAATATATTTTTGGCCAATTACAAAAGTTGTACCTCCCCAATAGCTGACTACAATACTTTTGTAGGTGAAGCCATGTTTTTTAAAGCATTTTTTTATTTCAATTTGATGCGCAAATTCGGAGATCTTCCCTGGTATTCGACACCATTGGAGACCAACTCTCCTAATTTGTATGACCCCCGTTTGCCGCGAAATGTAGTTGCCGATAGTATTATTTCTTTGTTGGACAATGCTGCAAGTAGGCTAAAAGAGAAAGGAAAAGAAACTTCCTTCCGTGTTTACAAAGAACTGGCCTTGTTACTGAAAGCAAGAGTAGCATTGTACGAAGGAACCTGGGAAAAATACCACACAGGTACGCCATTTGGTGTTACAGGCTCTGATCCGAATAAATACCTTCAATTGGCTTCATCTGCTGCGGAGAGTGTGATGGGCACCAGTAAGTTTAAGCTTTATACTACAGGTAAAACCAATCTTGATTACATTAATTTATTTAATAGCAACGATTATTCGGCTGTTTCCGAAATTATGTTGTGGGCAAAATATGACATAAAATTGGGCATGGGACACTCTGCCTTTTTAAAATCATACAATGGGCGCGGAACAGGACTGTCAAAAAGTATTCTTGAAAGCTATTTGTGTTCAGACGGTCTTCCAGCTTCAATGAGTCCGCTTTATAAAGGTGATGCTACATACCTGACAGCTACCCAGAATCGTGATTCACGCCTTACGCAAACCCTTTATATGCCTGGTGATCCTGTCCGAGTTTTAAATGGAATCGTTCTGGCTACATTTCTATATCCGGAAATTGATAATGCTGCTTCAGGTGGTCTTAATACTACCGGTTATGAGATTGAGAAGGGTCATCGTCCTGTCAAGTACAGTTCTGCCGATTTTTTTGATTCAGACCAGGCAACTATTCTTTTTAGATACGCGGAGGTTTTGCTGATCTTTGCCGAAGCAAAAGCAGAATTGGGAACGATTTCTCAAGGCGACTTGGACAAATCCATCAATCTTCTTAGGGCTAGGGTGGGTATGCCAAATATGGTTTTGGGAGATATCAATGCGTGGAGCAATACCAAAGAATTTCCTTCACTTTCAAATATAATCAACGAAGTCAGAAGAGAACGTAAAATTGAGTTGGCGGTGGAAGGATATCGTCAGGATGATCTTTTCCGCTGGAGGGCAAATAGTTTGATTACTGGAGTGAAGCCATTGGGTGCAAAATTTGTGCAGGCTAGTTATCCAACGATGGTTATCGGCAAAAATGTTTATGTCAATGGTGATGGCTATATCGAACCCTATCAAAAATCTTTGCCAGCGGGTTGGGGCTTTAAACCGGACAGAGATTATTTATCAGCAATTCCAACCAACGAATTGACGCTTAATACCAAATTGAAACAGAATCCAGGTTGGTAATTGAATTTAGTTGGAAAAATGTAAGCAGGTATGGGAAAAGGGGTGGTTGTTTCTGCCTCTTTTTCTATAATTTTGAAATTTAGAATTGTGTAGAATATGATCAAGTCTTTTATATTTTGCTTTGTTTGTTTGGTCTCGTTTACTTGCGCTGGCCAACAATTTAATCTCTGCTCCGATTTTCCTGGCGGGAATATTCAAGTCGATAAAATCAAAGGAGATACAGTCTGGATTCGTCCCGATTTGCGCGACACCGAAGGCGATTGGTTCTACTGGTGTTTTGCCGTTAACAATGCCAAAGGTAAAACCCTTACGTTTGTATTTTCCAAACCCAATGTCTTGACATCCAAAGGACCGGCAACCAGCTTGGATGGAGGTAATCATTGGAACTGGATAAATCCTGATAATTCCTGGGATTCTTCTTTCTCTTATACTTTTAAATCCAATTCAGAAGTACGATTTAGTATGGGGATGCCCTATACCCAAAAGCATTTTCAACAGTTTATTGGAGCTTATCTGAAATCTGAATTTGTAACCATCGACACTTTAGCGACAACCAAAGCAGGGAGAAGTGTCGAGCGTGTGATCATAAAACCCAAAAGTGGTACAGTGAAATACAAAGTTTTGATCACTACACGCCACCATGCCTGTGAGATGATGGGGAACTACGAAATGGAAGGTATTATCGTCGAAATATTGAAGGATGAGTGGCTTAAAAACAATGTTGAATTTTGTTTGATCCCATTTATGGACAAAGACGGTGTCGAAAATGGCGACCAAGGCAAAAACAGAATACCGCATGATCATAACCGCGACTATACTGGTGTAAGTATCTATTCCTCAGTGGCTGCCTTGCGCGACTGGGTTCCGGCCTGGTCCGAAAGCAAACTGGTAGTTACTCTCGATTTGCACTGTCCCTGGATCAAAGCCGAAAACAACGAGAATATATACGTAGTTGGTTCACCGGACGAGAAAATTGCAGTACAGCAAAGATTGTTTTGCAACATACTAAAAAGTACCAACCACGGAGAACTTAAAATATCTGAAAAATCCTATTTCCCTTATGGTAAAGACTGGAATAGTGCCGAAAAAGCTACTCCTGGACTCACCTTTGGTAAATGGACCGCACAATTGGAAGGGGTAAAACTGCCGATCTCTATCGAATTTCCTTATGCCAACAACGAAGGTCAGACCATCACCCAGGAGAATGCCAGAACCTTTGGAATAGATTTGACTAAGGCAATTAAAAAGTACCTGATGCAACTATGAAATTCATATTATACTCAATGCCTAAGTGAGGTTTGGGGAAAAGGCGTAGCAGGTTTTAAGATTTGATTGGACGATGAAAAAATGGCTTAGCCACAAAGCCAGCTTCGATATTTTGGAGGGTTTTTTTGTACTCTATCTTAGGATTATAACGTTAAAATAATGTCTATTTTAGAAAGTGAAGGTAATCAGGAAGAAGAAGATGACAAATCAAAAGAGAAACTGATTATTTAGAAAGTTTATTATATTGAACATCCTAAATAATTGTAGTACATCAGGATCTTGATATAAATTTTAATGATTTAAGTAAGATTATTTCTATTAATAAATGAAATATCAGAAATTGCTGATTTATCGAAGGAAAGAATGGAGGAAATCATACAACTAATTCAAAATTAACAATAAAAGTTTCTATTATTTACTTTTTTATTTGTATATTTGTTAATATGCAAACTATCAACGGAATTTTGGAGAAAGACCTGATTGTTAGGATTAAAGACGGCGACAAGACGGCTTTTGAGTTGTTATTTCATTTTTATTATCCCGGTTTGGTCATCTATGCTTCACAATTTACAGCAGACAGATGTGAAGCAGAAGACATTGTACAG
>CAILKW010000770.1 GCA_903834845.1 uncultured Bacteroidia bacterium
TGCCAATAGCTAAAAACGGTTTATTAAAAATAATTGAAAAGACCGTACCATGAAAAGAATCTGTAACTACATATTCTGCATCCATAAAACCACGAATCCAATTTGTTACAGGGGGCGATACACAGGAATTCAATTTTTTCATGCCCACTTCCCTGAATAAATTCTCTGGCATTACAGACACAGGAGTTAATCCAATCTCATTTATCACTTTCTGAATAATTACTTTTTTCTCTGCTGTTAAATCCAATACATAAGTTAAAAGGGTACCTTCGAGCCTTTGTATATTGTCTTTTTCCACTAATTTTACATAGTCATCTTTTGTAAGTAATAATGTAGGATCCGGTAATTGTACAGCTTTAACCCCTAAGTATTTTTTACAAAGCTCTACTGCTGAATCTTCCCGTACAGAAATAGCGGCAAACAATTTAGCTAAATTACTACATTCGGAGGTCTGTTTAGGTGAAAATTCCCAGTTATCAACACCAAAAGAGGCTGCATAAGCAATTCTTTTTGTCGTATTTTGTGTCCTGATGAAGTGTAAAAAATGATTTTTTAAGCAGGGAGAGTATTTGGGACGCCAAACCTGATCGCTTCCTACAACAATGACATCGAAAGAATACTTTTTTAAATGGGAGAAATTCCGTTCTGAACCAATCAATTCTGTAGTGTTAATATTTTCTTTTATAAAGCGATTTGTATGCTGATTCATGATTCTCTCCTCTTTTAATGTTGGCCAGGTACGAACAACTACATTCCGATGAAAGATTATGCGTAAAATCAGACGTCTCACCAACGAAAGAATTTTCATTTTTAACGGCATTCCTCTTGTTAGTCTGTTTACGATCCAAACTTCATGTCCCATCTGTTTCAAAACAGATTGCAGAGCATAAGCCTGTAAGATTCCTCCATAATTGGCATTAAGTGGTAAGGTAAGAATTCCTATTTTCATAATCTGCAGTCCTCCATTTTTAAAGTTGTGTTTTTATAGCGATTATTCCAGTGTCCCTTAATCAACAGGATTCATAATTGTTGGTATTTGTAACTTTTGATTCTTTTGACAACACCCTAAAGTTTATCATTGTAATGGATTCAAGTCTTTGATTACAAATCATTTGCTAAATTATTAAAAAATCCCGATTAATGTACCCTACATAAGTACAATTGTAATGAATATTTTTAACTTTTCTTCAAGTGCCACATAGAATAATAATTCAGCGAATTTATCGAATTGACATAATTGATTTCAAAGAAAAGAGCTACCTAACCGATACGAATTTTCAATCTTTTCAATTCAAAATTTTCACTCACTCACTCCTGTGTAATAAACTTTTTTACTTAGAATCTTGCTTTTAATATTACAAATAACCGACTTAAAGGTTTTTTCAGTAGATCCCGTTCGTATTGGTTCATACTGGTAGCCCAGAAAGATGGTATGTAGATTATTGAAAATACTATAATTCCCAATCCGAGGCTGGGAATGGTATCGAGTGTAAGAATCATCAAAAGTAAATAAGCTCCTATTCCCAAAATGGCTGGAGTTACAGACATTTTTCCTATTTCTTTCCAAAATGTCACAATATCTATTTTTTGTTTTTTATGATAATAAATATTCATGCCTATAATATGTCCTGCCACCAATGCAGTACAAATTGCAACGGCACAACCAATGCTTCCGTACTTTTTAACAAGCGCAAGCTGCATAACTAAACTGCTAAAAGCTATTACTATATACAGTAACGCGCGAAATTTAATCTGGTTACGAGCCTGCAAAATAGTAATTCCCAAATTTTGGATTAATGGTATTGTAAGCGGAACAAAGAATAACAATGCAATTGTATAAACATCAGCATAATTGGCTCCCGCCCAAAGAATAATAAACTGTTTACCGAATAGAATAAAACCTGTAAGTATAAAGGCCATTACAATGTATTGAATTCTGCCTGTTCGAATAAACAAATCGGATATTGCTTTATCTGATTGTGCTTTGGTTGTCATTGATGTTACTTTAGGAAGAAATAAACCTGATATAGCTGTTGAAAAACTCATGTACATCTGCTCCAATTGTATTCCTACGGCAAAAACAGCAACAGCAGCAGTTCCTACAAAGGCACCAAGTACGAGCTGTCCGCTACTCCAATAGATTCTGTCTATAATCGCACCTAAAAAAATATAGAATGAATAGGCGGCAACTTCCTTCAAAAA
>CAILKW010000771.1 GCA_903834845.1 uncultured Bacteroidia bacterium
CCTTTCAGAGAAAACGATCTGTTTGGAATCATTGGAAAAGTACTTGGTATCCGATACATCTATGAAGATGAAACTCCAATATCATCAACAAAATACTTTTATGATGATGTAGCGGTTATTGAAGAAATCGCAAAATTACCTGATAACCTCGTTTCAAAAATGCGTGATGCTGTTGCAGTTGCCGATTCAGACGCTCTATTTGACCTTATTGACGGTACCGATCAGGTTAATCCAGAACTTGCACAACAACTCATAACCCTGGCTAACAATTTCGACTGGAGTTACCTGCAACGGTTATTTTGTAAAAATGCGTGAAACTTAAACCTTCAAGGTTTTTAAAACCTTGAAGGTTTGTTGAACAAACAACTTCAACATACCATCACTTTATTATTTATCCCCTCTTGTTATTGAATCTATTTTCATTTATCTTTATCAGATTAAAGAATTACCACAAAATCACATTAGAGAGAATTAAAATCTTGAGTTTCCAATCTTTCTTTTTTGGTTGTTTTATCAATAAAGATACGTTAATTATCATATATTACGAAAAGTAAAAAAAGGGGGATAAATTGAAAATATCTAAAGTTCTTCGTCAAAAAGCCGAAGAGTTACACAGAATGAAACAGTCTGAAACTAAAACTCCACTTGCGGAAGTTGAAATACTTCGCCTTATTCAGGAGCTTGAAATTCACCAAATAGAGTTGGAATTGCAGAACGATGAGCTTATTATCGCTAACGAAAGAGCTGCGGAACTTGCTGCCGATAAGTACATTGAATTATACGACTTTGCACCATCCGGATATTTCACACTTTCTAAAAAAGGTGTTATTACTGAGGTAAACCTCTTCGGTGCAACTATGCTTGGCAAAGTACGCACCGCTATTAAAAACAGCGATTTTAAATTTTACCTTTCCGATGATTCTGTAATAATCTTCAATAAGTTTCTGGAAAAGGTATTTGTAACAAAAGTCAGAGAAACCTGTGATTTGACACTGTCAACGATTGGCATGTTACCCGTTTACATTCAATTAACCGGAATTGCGAATGAAAATGGGAAGCAATGCCTCGTGACAGCAGTTGATATTACCGAACGGAAATTGGCGGAACAAGCGTTATTATATGCCAATATCGAACTGGCTTTTCAAAACGAAGAGAAAGCAAAACGTGCAGATGAGCTGCTCATGGCCAACAAAGAGCTGGCTTTTCAAAACGAAGAGAAAGCCAAACGTGCCGAAGAACTGATTATTGCCAACAAAGAGCTGGCTTTTCAAAACGAAGAGAAATCCAAGCGGGCCGCAGAGCTGCTTATTGCCAACATAGAATTAACCTTTCAAAGCGAGGAGAAAGCCAAGCGTGCCGACGAACTGCTGATTGCCAATATCGAGCTGGCCTTTCAAAGCGAAGAAAAAGCCAAGCGTGCCGACGAACTGTTGATTGCCAATATCGAGCTGGCCTTCCAAAACGAAGAAAAAGCCAAACGGGCTGCAGAGATGGTCATTGCCCGGAAAGAGATTGCCTATCAGGAGGAACTTCTGGTTGCCAATTCTTATCTCGAAAACCTGATCGACAATGCCAATGCCCCGATAATTATATGGGACCCCCAATTCCGCATCAGTCGCTTCAACCATGCATTTGAACTCCTGACTGGCCTTTCGGAGGTTGAAGCCATTGGGCAACCGCTTGAGATATTGTTCCCTCCTAAGTTTGCCGCAAATTCGATGGCCCAGATTCGCAAAACCCAGAATGGCGAAAAACTCGAAACGGACGAGATCGAAATCCAGCACTGCAACGGATCGGTGCGGGTTGTATTGTGGAATTCGGCCACTGTTTTTGAACCCGATGGGCAAACGCCGATCGCAACCTTGGCCCAGGGACAGGACATTACCGACCGCATACGGTTTGAACATCAACTTGAAGACCGTCTAAAAGAACTCCAGACCCTTTATAACCTGACCCGTTTAACAAATAGGGAGGATGCCGTGATAGAAAGTTTGGCTCAAGAAATGGTGGTTTTTATACCCAAAGGATGGCAATATTCTGAAATTGCATGCTGTAGGATCGTCATTGATGGTTTTGGATTCTGTTCTGATAACTTTCAAGACACCCCATGGAAACAATCGGCACCGATATCGGTGAGCGGCGAAACCATTGGGCTTATCGAGGTGGCCTATCTCAGGAATATGCCAAATGAAGCCGAAGGGCCATTCCTGCACGAGGAGAGGTTGTTGATCAATTCCATAGCCGAGCATTTGCAGCAGTCCATTTTGCGCATCAGGAACCAGATCGGATTGCAGGAGAACAAATTAAGGTTGGAGAAGGCGATGCAGGTGGCAAAAATGGCATGGATGGAAGTGGACCTTGTTAGGGGCAATGTTGTTTTTGATAAAGGCAGGGCTGAAATTCTGGGTTATGATGTCGAAAAAATCATAAGCTTTAAGGATTATTTGAAATTTGTCTATCCCGATGACCTGAACAGTTTAAAGGCCACAGTGGGAAACCACCTGAAAGGTCATTCTGAAAAATACGAAATTGAATATCGGAGGTGGATCCATCCCATTGGTTATAAATGGTTTAGCGACATTGGTTCGGTTGTGGAACGGGGCCAGGATGGGGCTCCCATTAAGTTTGCCTCACTTACAATGGACATTACCGACCGCAAGATCGCTGAACAGGAGAGGGCTCGGCAATCGCAATTGATCACCATGTTGCTCGATTCGATCCCCGACCTCATATTTTACAAAGATACGGAGGGTGTTTTCCTTGGCTGCAACCCACCTTTTGCCGCTTTAGTAGGGAAAACAAAGGATGAAATTATCGGCAAAACCGACTACGACCTGGTTGACAAGGAGATTGCTGATTTTTTTAGGTTGAAGGATGTAGAAATGCTCGAACAAAATCTCCCCCGGCACAACGAAGAGTGGGTCACCTATCCCGATGGGAGAAAGGTATTGCTGGATACCCTCAAAACGCCATATTGGTCGGGCGATGGGACTCTGATCGGCATCATGGGGATCAGCAGGGATCTTACCGCAAGAAATGAGGCTGACAAAAAATTAAGAGAAAGCGAGGAACGATTCGAAAGGCTCTCAGATCACAGCCGGGTAATCACTTGGGAGGTGGATGCCAATGGGCTCATTACCTATATGAGCAATACGTGCCTGACTGTTCTTGGTTATCAACCAGAGGAATTGATTGGAAAAAAATATTTCTACGACCTGCACCCCGAAGATGGCCGTGAAGTTTTTAAAGTTGGTGCCTTAAAAATATTTGAACGCAAAGAATTTATCCGCAACCTTGAGAATCAGGTACAATCGAAAGATGGGCCCATTTTTTGGGTCACTACCAATGGGATGCCGATCCTTGACGAAAATGGCAGATTATGCGGTTATGGTGGCACCGACACCGACATTTCAGAACGCAAAAGCGCAGAAAACGCATTGCAACAGGCATCTGCACGGTTGTCGCTGGCTACCCGTGCCGGAGGGGTCGGGGTGTGGGATTATGATCTTGCCAACGATCAATTTTTGTGGGACGCACAGATGCTCAGTCTTTATGGAATTGAAAAGGAGAATTTCGTTTGGGCTTACCAGACCTGGCTTTCATGTCTCCATCCGGATGATGTAACGCGGGCGAATGTAGAAATCCAGATGGCAATACGTGACGAATTGGATTTTGACACGGAGTTTCGTGTCGTATGGCCCGATGGTTCGGTACATTATATCAAGGCACTTGCTATCGTTCAGCACGATGGTTCAGGCATCCCGGTAAGCATGATCGGGACAAATTGGGACATAACCAACCAAAAAAAAATTGAGCAGACCTTGCTTGAACGGGATGCCCGCTATAACGCAATACTCAACGCTTCGCCCGATGTCATTACGGTAACAGATTTGAAAGGGCAAATTCTTTTAACCTCACCTGTTTCGCTAAAAATGTTTGGATACGGTTCATCTGATGTGAAAAACCATTCAATCTACGACTACCTCGTCAAGAAGGAATATACTAAAGCACAGGAAAATATTGCCAAAGTATTTTTGGGAATTCCCCACGATTCTGTCGAATATAAGGCGATCAGGGCTGATGGCAGTACGTTTGATATTGAAATAAATGTAGAGATAGTAAGGGATACTGAAGGAGAACCCTTTCAAATGGTTTTTGTTACACGCGATATCACCAAGCGGAAGCAGGCAGACAAAAAACATCGCGAAAGCGAGAAACGGTACCGCCTTTTAGTCGAAACTGCGCAGGAAGGTATTTTGGTGGCGCAGAAAGGCTTTCTGAAGTTGGTTAACCCAATATTGACCGAAATGACCGGTTATTCGGAAGAGGAGTTGTATTCGATCCCATTTTTGGAATTTGTTCATCCCTACGACAGGGACCTTGTAAAAGACAATTATCTAAAGCGCATTTCTGATATTGAGGTTGACAAAAGATACCATTTAAGAATATTGAGAAAAGACAAGAGCATACTGTGGGTGGAATTGAGTGGAATTAAAATTGACTGGGAAGGCCATCCAGCCACGCTAAATTTCATCACAGATATTACCGGAAGGAAAAAAGCAGAAGATCAGATCGTTAAACTGGCAAAGGGTATAGAGCAAAGTCCTGCATCGATCGTTATTACAGATATAAACGGGGTTATTGAATTTGTAAACCCAAAGTTTTGCCAATTGTCGGGATATACTATTCAAGAGGCCATTGGCAATAACCCCCGGTTTTTAAAATCAGGTCATACTACTCAGGAATATTACCAGGATCTGTGGAAAACAATCCTAACGGGTAAAGAATGGCACGGCAAGTTTCATAACAAAAAGAAGAACGGCGAATTCTATTGGGAAATGGCTTCCATTTCCCCCATCATCAATGCAAAAGGTGAAATCACAAATTTTATTGCAGTAAAGGAAGACATCACAAAAGAGAAAAAAACAGCAGACGCACTTTTAAAAGCCAAACAAGAGGCCGAAGCTGCCAACAAGGCAAAGAGTGCCTTTCTCGCTAATATGTCTCATGAAATCAGAACTCCGCTGAATGCAATAATTGGATTTTCTCAACTGATGAACCGTGACAAGCTACTGACAGATTCACAAAAAGAGTATTCCTTTTCTATTAATCGTGCCGGTGAACATCTTTTGTCGCTGATCAACGACATCCTCGAACTCTCGAAAGTAGAAGCAGGTCGGGTGGTGCTGAACCCCACAAATTTCGATCTTTGGGTTTTATTGAAAGACCTTCAGATCATTTTCAAAGAACGAACACAATCAAAACATCTTAAGTTACTTTTTGAAAACGCAACTGAACTTCCACGGTTTATATTTGCAGATGAAAGTAAATTGCGCCAAATATTTATTAACCTTATTGGAAACGCAGTTAAATTTACCAATGAAGGTGGCATAACCATCAAGACAAGCATAGCCAAAGTTGATGAAGATAAAATCAAACTTATTGTGGATATTATAGATACGGGACATGGCATTGCCGAAAACGAATTAGACAAACTCTTTAAAAACTTTGAGCAAACCACTTCAGGAATCAAACAAGGAACCGGTACTGGTTTAGGACTTGCCCTTAGCCGCGAACTTGCAATTTTAATGGGTGGAAATATCACTGTTGCCAGCGAAGTCGGAAAAGGGACAGTTTTCACTTTTAATATTGAATTCAAAACTGGAACTGAGGAAGAGGCAGAAACAAAAATCAATAATCGAATTATTGGAATAGAAAAACCGCAAAAGGCATATCGTATTTTGGTAGTTGACGATAAAGAAGAAAATCTTAAAGTTGCTGTAAATTTTCTCAGATTAGTAGGTTTTGAAACAGAAGAAGCTGCTAATGGTGAGCAAGCAATTATTAAATTTGAGGAGTGGAATCCTGACCTTGTTTTGATGGATTTGCGTATGCCTGTAATAGATGGCTATGAGGCAACACGCCGGATAAAATCAACGGAAAAAGGGAAACAAACACCAATTGTAGCATTGACAGCAAGTTTGTTTGAGGACGAAAACATAAAATTAGAATCGCTTGGATTACAAGGTTATATCCGCAAACCTTATACAGAAAACGAGCTGTTTGGTACTATCGGAAAAGTGCTTGGTATTCAATATCTCTATGAAAATGAAACACCTTTATCACATTCGAAATACTTATATGATGATGTAGCGGTAATTGAAGAAATCGCAAAATTACCCGGTGACCGCCTTTCAGAAATGCGTGATGCAGTTTCAGTGGCAGATTCAGACGCTCTTATTGAACTTGTTAACAGTTCCGATCAGGTTAATTCAGAACTTGCACAACTTCTTATTTCGGTTGCCAACAATTTCGACTGGGGTTACCTTCAACGGATATTCAGTAAAAATGCGTGAAACATAAACCTTCAAGGTTTTTAAAACCTTGAAGGTTTGTTGAACGTGAGGGTTTGTTGAACTTGAAGGTTTGTTGAACTCCACAACCCTGCAAGGGTTGAACATCAAAGACAAAAATATTTTAAAATTTTATATTATTATGAACACTGAGGAAGAAATTATTTCGATTAATCCCAACATTCTTATTGTTGATGACGTACTTGACAATCTTAAAGTACTTGGGAACATTTTAAAGTCTGAGGGATACAAGGTCAAAGCGGTTCTTAATGGAGCAATGGCATTGCAGGTTACCGAAAAGGAAAAACCGGACCTTATTTTGCTCGATATTATGATGCCCTACATGGATGGATTTGAGGTTTGCCGCCGAATAAAGAAAAACCCTATTTTAAATGAGGTACCTATTATCTTTATCAGTTCTTTAAACGATACCGAGGATATAGTAAAAGCATTTTCATTAGGAGGAGCTGATTATATCACCAAACCGTTTAAAGCCGAAGAAGTTAAAGCCCGTGTAAACACACATCTTAATATTTACAGTCAAAGAAAAGAACTTCAGCAACAAAAAACAGTACTTCAGCAACAGCGACAGGTACTTCAGCAACAAAGTAAAGACCTGTTAGAACTTAATGCCACCAAAGACAAATTTTTCTCTATCATTGCTCACGACCTGCGTAGCCCTTTCAATGCTTTTTTGGGTTTGACCCAAATTATGGCGGATGACCTGAACAATTTATCAATGACCGAGATGCAAGAGTTCTCAGTTATTATGAGAAACTCAGCAAACAATCTTTTACGTTTGCTCGAAAACCTGCTGCATTGGTCAAGAGTAGAGCAAGGTTTAATGCCTTTCGAACCCGAAGTTGTCAAACTAAGTACAATCGTAAATGAAAGTATAGATATTATCTCTACATCTGCACGAAAGAAAAATATTGAAATAGTTAAAGATATTTCGGATGACCTGACAGTATTTGTTGATATAAACATTATTCAGACAATCATTCGCAACCTCGTTTCAAATGCAGTGAAATTTACTCATGCAGGAGGAAAAATAAGTCTTTCGGCCATGGTGAAAGATAACAAAACAGTTGAAATAGCTATTAAGGATTCCGGTATAGGAATGAGTCCCGAAATGGTAGAAAATTTATTCCGGCTCGATGTAAAATCAAACAGAAATGGCACCGATGGCGAACCAAGTACAGGATTAGGATTATTGCTCTGCAAAGAATTTGTGGAAAAACACGGTGGTCGTTTGTGGGTTGAGAGCGAAGAGCAAAACCTGTCAAAAGGCAATAAAGGAGGCTCAACATTCTATTTTACAATTCCATATAATAGTGAAAAGGTAGAAATGAACTTGCTTGAAAAAACTGCTTCGGGTGAAGAAACAGAAAATCAGAATAATAAAGAGAGGGTGAAACTAAAAATATTGATTGCAGATGACGAAAAAATAGCAGAAAGGATTATTACAATATTCACCCGTTTGGTAAGCAATCAGTCATTTAGAGCAAAAACCGGAATTGATGCAGTTGAAGTTTTCCGCAAAAATCCCGATATTGATCTGGTTTTGATGGATATTGCAATGCCACAAATGGATGGATACGAGGCCACCCGTCAAATACGGCAATTAAACCCAGCCGTGGTTATTATTGTGCAAACAGCTTTTTCTTACCCCGGAATCAGAGAAAAGGCAATAGCCGCAGGATGTAACGACTTTATCACAAAACCTTTCTCTCAGGATGAATTGATTGAATTGATTAAGAAGTATTTTAAAATATAATAGAAGAAGAATAAAAATTGTGAACAGAACTCCTCTGGAGTTTTTCAGAGAACTCTATCTATTCAACATTGAATCAACTATTCTAATCTGTCGGTCAGAACACAAGCAGCTTTAAACTGCTTTTTCCTGCCTTGTAATCCAAATAGTTCAACTTTAATAATATAGATTCCAAGACTTGCTTTTTGGTTATTTTCTTTTGTTCCGTCCCATTCTATAATATCCTGTCCGCCAATCATCAGATTGTTTGCCAACCGGCGTATTTCAATGCCGTTTTCACCAAAAATCCTGATATTAACCATCCAACCCGATTCGCCGGGCGATAGCTTTATCAATAACCGGTCGTTCAATCCGTCATCATTTGGCGAAAAAATTTTAGGTTCAACAGTGACTAAGGATGAAGTTTCTGAAACAATCTCGACAGCAGAATTTCGATATCCGGGAGTTGCAAATCCAACCGTTTTAGAGGCGGAATGCCAATTTGAAGCTGCATCTGTTGGTTTTGAAAAACTGTTTCTTTCAAGTGATATGCCTTTCACATCGCTGATCATTGGGTGGTGCATACTTTCGAGATAGTGGAATTCATCAATAATTTCCATTTCTTTATTTAACAGTACGACCCAACCTTCATCCATATTATAGGCGGGGAATTTCTCCATCCCGAAGATACACTCAGGACATTCCGAATAATAATTCTTCAATAAAATTGCTGAGTCAGAAGTAAATGCAGCATACTGCATATCAGACAATATCTCAGGCTTATCCGACAAAGGATAAATTGGCTTAATATTCAATGAATTATCTCGATTGGCCAGAAATACGTCTGCCAACTCAATTTTTCTCCCCGAATTATTATAAACCTCAACAAAATCAACACCATTGGCAAATGGATTAAAAAGAACTTCATTGATAAGGATGTCTCCCTTTTTTGGGAGATAATACCAGAATTCGCGATGCACAACAGGTGTTTTATTACCACATTCATCTGCTAATCCACTAATTGTTAACTCATAAATAACTCCGTTTTTCATTGCTCCTTTTGGGAAGTAAACCGAGTATTTTAGATTACTTATATTAAATCTAATGCTGTCAGGAAAAGGAAGTGATGATGGAAAAGAGAATATATTTCCTGATTTTGATTGTATATCAGGCTCTTCAGAAACAGTAATCTCCAATAAATGAGAATTAACTGCGATTACTGAGTTAATAATCGGTGCAATAATATCGGGATTATTCCTGAAAACAGAGTTTTCCATTCCCGGGGTTCCACCCAGAACTGATTTTGTAGTTTCCCAATTTGCCGGTGGATAGCACAATCTCAACGGATCAATCCGCTCCAATGAATACCCGCCATCAGAAAAACCTTTTCGGTGCATAGCAGGTTTATAAGCTAAGGTATCAATTAAAACTTTAGTTGCTGCAAAGAGTTTTAGTATTGCCTCTTCGTTAGCAAGTGATAAACCCGACACTTCGAGACTTGCTCCATAACTTCCAAATAATGCGTTACCTCCAGTGCCTGTGATAATTAAGCAACTGCCTGATTCAATAGTTTTATCTGTAAGAACTTTCTGTTTCCCGTTTACCTCCAGAATCCAATTCTTTAAATTAATCGGAAAACCAGCTGTATTTTTTATTTCAAAGTACTCAGCATTTGGCAATTTTACTACAGGTGAGGGATCGGCCATGATTTCGTTAAAAACTATGTCTCCAAATTTAGCAGTCGGAATAAAGGCAAAATCAAAATCCTTCACCAACAATGGAACTCCTTCATTATCAATCTGATTAGAAATTGTCAGATGCAAATTCCACTGATTAAAATCACCAAGTTTAAGATAGACCCCAACTGTATCACCTGCAGCTTTCTTTACAGAAACTACACTGACAGGTAAACCACCGGCCGTTGTAATTTTGTAATTTGCAGTTTGTAATAACTGATTTTGAGCCATTTCTTCCGAAAACAAAAGGAGTAATTCATTTCGACCTATTGAACGTACTTCGTGAACAGATGGCGCACTGTTTTTATAATCCATCGAAACATCATCAATCCAGATTTGTCCACCGTGGGTCGTGTTGAATTTGTAAAGCAATCCGATATTGCTGAATGAAAAATTCATCAGCTTTTCATTTCCTGTTTTTGACTCTGACCAGATTGCTGAAGTTCCCTCTTTATAGCGAACCGTCCAGGTTCCATATTCATGAGTTACTTCAATTTCGAGTAACAAACCAGCTTTCCAAACAAAATCCGTTGAAACAATTTCCCTTACCGCTTTCCCACCTTCCATTCGGCAAAGTTTCAGAATATTATCCCCACTTGTAAGATTCACACCAATGGCATATCCATTTGATAATGTGATATCTGACTTGTCAGACATAAGGTAAAAACAGAATTGCTCGGTTGCTGCAAAAATCCAGTTTCCGTTTTTGAATTTAAAATTCCATTTTATCAAACCGTTATTAAAGCCCGTGACCGCTATTTTGCGGTTGATATAACTCGAACTTCGGATGCCGGTCAAATTATGTCGCAAAGAGAAAGCCCCAACGATTGGTGATTGGTTACTAATGCTCCAATGAGCAGTGTTTTCCCAACTCCCGAACAGTCCGTTTTCGAAATTATCAGTAAACATAATTTGTCCTTTACTTTCAAATGACGCAAAAAACAACAGGTAAAAAATTAAATTGTAAATATTTTTGTCCATTTTTAGTGAAATATTAAGAATAATGAATAATTTTGCTTTGTCAAACTCAGAGAGTGATTTTGTCGGAGTTTTTACAGATAAAGTTAATAAATCTAAAGCAGAAATGAAAGTAGCAATTGTTGGTGTTAGTGGTGCTGTAGGACAAGAGTTCTTACGCGTTTTGGATGAGCGCAATTTTCCGCTTGATGAACTGGTCATTTTTGGTTCGGCGCGGAGTACGGGAAAAGAATACACATTCAAGGGTAAAAAATTGATCGTCAAAGAGCTTAAACATAACGACGATTTTGATGGTATTGATATTGCGTTAGTGTCAGCAGGAGCAGGTATTTCGAAAGAATACGCAACTACTATTACAAAATTCGGGACGATAATGATAGACAACAGTAGTGCTTTCCGTATGGAAAACGATATTCCGCTGGTTGTCCCTGAGGTAAATGCGGCTGATGCCAAGAATATGCCACGTAAAATAATAGCCAATCCTAACTGCACTACAATACAGATGGTTGTAGCATTGAAACCGATTGAAAATCTCTCACATATCAAGAGGGTTCATATAGCTACTTATCAAAGTGCAAGTGGTGCAGGTGCTTCAGGCATGGACGAGCTACAGGCTCAAACCAAGCAGATTGCGGCAGGTGAAGAACCAAAGATATCGAAATTTCCTTACCAGTTGGTGCAAAATCTGATTCCTCATATTGATGTATTTACCGATAATGACTACACCAAAGAGGAAATGAAGATGTTTCACGAAACCCGGAAAATTATGCATTCCGATATCATGGTAAGTGCCACAGCTGTACGTGTTCCGGTTCTCAGGGCTCATTCCGAAGCTATTTGGGTCGAAACCGAGCAGGAAATCTCTATTGAAGATGCAAAAATGGCTTTCGAAAATGCAGAAGGAATAATTGTAATTGATAAACCGTCAGAAAAGAAATATCCAATGCCACTGCATCTTGCAGGTCGTGATGAGGTGTTTGTCGGCAGAATTCGCAAAGATATTACCAATCCAAACGGATTAGCTTTCTGGACTGTCTCTGACCAGATTAAAAAAGGTGCTGCCCTTAATGCAGTTCAGATTGCAGAATATCTTGTAAAAGAAGGTGTTGTGTAGTTAATGGTCAATGCTCTAATGGTTAATGCTGAAATGGTTAATGCTGTAACTGCAAATGGTTATGGCATTAACCATCAGTTTAAACTGTTTTATATATGTTCATATTTTTGAAGTTTTTCAAATTAAATAATCATTCCAAATAATCATACCTGTAAAACATTTACTAAACACATATAGCATCCCTATTATTTTTTGATGACTTGACAGTTTTTTTTATCCTCTTGGGAACAATTAACCCGTTTAACAAGTGCTCAACTTCAATTGATTCATCAATACTATACCAAAATACAAAATGACCACGGATAATATAGTTTTCCCTTTCATCTTTTGTTGAGTTCATAAGTTTTTCACACCACGCCAAAGGAATAACAATAGCTCGTTTATCTGAGAGATGGAATGCAATTGTTCCTGCAGAAAAAACAACCTTCTTAAATGTTGGCATTCTCTTATAACTATATTCGTCCGTTTCTGCTTCCCTATTTTTTCAAATTCGTCAAAGTAGCAAAACTTCAACCATAAAAGAAGTGTTAATCTGCACACTGACCTTTAACGTTCAATACACCCTTGAAATAAATCAAAATCTTTTCGGCTGTAACGAATTACTATTATTCAATAACCATTACCGCATTAACCATTATTCACTTTCATCATAAACCTGAAAAAGGAAGTCATTGAAAGGAAAACGTTTTATATGAACGCTTTTCACCTCTTCGTACAAAACCTTTTTGAACTCATCAATATTGGTTTTCTGCTTCGCTGAGATAAAGAG
>CAILKW010000772.1 GCA_903834845.1 uncultured Bacteroidia bacterium
GAGGGTGGCGAAATCAACATTGAAAATGAATTTGAAAACAGAAATAAGAAAATATCAAGGAAGTATCTGTTCAATGGTGGGGAGTTAAATGAAAAGTTAGAATATGTTTTTAATGATTCAACTATTGTTCAAAGGGAATTTTTGATTAAAGATTTCGAAACACAGGCTTGTTTGCTTGAGAAACTTGTCGCATCGCGCAAATGGAAATTCAATAAGTTAAAGTTTGAAAAGATAAAAAAGGAAATTGGAACAGAAGGTGAAGTTATAATTGGCGATTTCTATAGTCCTTTAAAGTTGCTGCATCTGACAATGAACCCTGTTAATGCGATATATTTTTTATTGGAATTCCCGAAGGAGGCGAAAATAATACTTCAATTACACGAAAAGGCTCAACTTGAGGCTATTGAACAATGCGTATCAAATGGAGTACAGACAGTGATGGCAATGGATAATCTGGACGTTATGTTTCATCCGCCCCAATTTATTGAAAATTACTCAGCATCATTTTATGAAAAGGCAAGTAATATCTGCCACAAACATGACGCGAAATTTTTCATTCATGCCTGTGGTCAGCAAAAGGATAACCTGAAACTCATCTCTTCATTGGGAGTAGATGGTTTGGAGGGTGTGGCTTTCCCTCCGTTTGGTGATGTCGAGTTGGTTGAGGCATTAGAAATGACTCCTGATAATTTTATCATAACAGGAGGAATAACTGCCTCGACAGCAACCGAACTAAAAACTAAAGACAAAGTTTTTGACTATGTTAAGACCCTTTTTACGCAGTTGAAGCCTTATAAACACCGTTTTATTTTCTCGGCAAGTTGTAATACCCCAATTAATATGAAGTGGGAAACCATAAAGTATTTTAGGGATGCCTGGTTGGAATATAATCTAATATAATAGACTATTGTGAGCAAAATTGGAAATTACCGTTGGAAAATTGTGGCACTGTTATTCTTTGCAACCACCATAAATTACATTGACAGACAGATTATTGGAATCCTAAAGCCATTCATTTCCGATGATTTAGCATGGAGCGAGGCCGATTATGGCTTTATAGTTACAGCGTTTCAAATAACGTATGCAATTGGTTTACTGGTAACTGGCCGCTTTTTGGATAAGTTTGGCACTCGTATTGGCTATCTTGTAGCGGTTTTGGTGTGGAGCATTGCAGGAATGGCTCACGCGCTCGCTCAGAGTGTCAGTAGTTTTGCATTGGCACGAGGCACTTTAGGATTGGGAGAATCAGCGAATTTCCCGGCTGCTGTAAAAAGTGTTACCGAATGGTTCCCTCAAAAGGAGAGAGCTTTTGCCATAGGTTTATTCAATTCAGGTTCAACCGTTGGTGCTATTGTTGCTCCGGTTATTGTTTCGGGAATCACATTAACCCTGGGGTGGCGATGGGCTTTTATTTTGACCGGTGCATTAGGTTTCCTTTGGGTTATCTTTTGGGTGGCTTTGTACCACAGTCCCTCAAATCATCCCAAGTTAACTTCAATTGAGTTGGATTATATTAATCAGGATATTATTTCTCCCTCGAATGACTTGAATATGAGTTGGTCGGAACTTCTTAAATATAAACAGACATATATAATAAGCACAACCCGTTTTATTTCAGATTGGGTATGGTGGTTTTTTTTATTCTGGATTCCCGATTTTCTATCAAAAAGCCACGGAATAAATCTTAAAGAGGTAGTGCTTCCAATAATTTTAATATACGCTGTGTCAAGTTTGGGTGGCATTGGCGGCGGGTGGTTGTCATCTCAATTCATAAAATCGGGTAGGAGTGTTAATTTTGCCCGTAAAAATACTATTTTGATTTGCGCAACTCTTGCACTTCCGTTAGTGTTCGTTTCGCAAACTAATAGCCTGTGGCTTGCTGTTTTCCTTATCGCCATTGCAGCTGCCGCGCATCAGGGATGGGCTTCCAATATGTTTGCCATTATCTCAGATATCTATCCACCGAAAGCTGTCGGTTCAATGACTGGTCTCTGCGGTTTCGCCGGTGCTGTTGGAGGTGCTCTTTCAGCCTCTTTTGTAGGAATTTTGTTGCAAAATTCGGGAAGCTATTTTCTTATATTCCTTGTTGCATCCTCAGTTTATATGATCAACTGGCTTATCATCGTTTTATTTATAAAAACGATTAACCCAATTACTTTCGGATTAAAGCAATAAAACAAGTTAAATGAATATTAGTATAAAATCAATTATCATGAAGAAGAACTTGCTCGTGTTGGCCTTGCTGTTATGTTTTTGCAATTCAATTCACGCAATTGAATCTATTAGTATTCAACAATTTGGGGTAAAGCCAGATAACAGTCCGGCGTTAAACAAAACGAATCTCCAGAAAGCAATTGACTGGGCTTCGACAAAAGGAGCCGCATTATTTGTTGAGCCATCTGATGAACCCTACCCGATGGATGGCGGCCTGATTTTGAAGAAAAATGTTTCTCTGATTGGTGTAAATGGTCCGACACCGCGCGGAACAGCTCATCCAACAAAAAAGCAACCTGTTGGCAGTGTATTCAAAATCACCGACAGGAATAATGTTTTTATCACTGTCGAGACTGGTACTCAGATAAAAGGAATTCAGTTTTGGTATTCCGAACAGTCTATCAAAAAACCCGAAGGAATTATACCCTATCCGGCAACTATTCAGGTATCGAAAACCAGTATGACACAGGGCGTTTACCTGTCGTGCCTTACATTTTACGGCGAATACCTTGCGATGGATTTTAATGCTGAACAGAAATTCCCATGTGAACTGATGGTTTTTGAACATTGTTATGGTTATCCTTTGAGTGGTGAGTTTATCAGGATTAACTATTGCTACGATATCCCAAGAATTCTCCATTGTCATATAAACCCTGCTATTCAACGTTTTATCGGTGGGCAATGTAGTCGTTCGGTTGTTGATGCCGTTATTGCCAGAAAAACTTTCGCCTATTCCATTAATCACACCGACAATGCACAACTGATTGATCTATTCACATTTGGAACTTATGGCGGAATACTGCTTGATAGTGAATCTTATGGACAATTGACCAATTTCAATTTTGATTGTGTGGCTGTTGGAATACACAAGAAAGGGAACAACAACAAAAACCGGAACTGGCAGATTTCGCAGGGGTCAATCATTGCCAATTGCGGCGAAAAAGTCGAAAATATCCATCCAATTATTATCGAAGGAGAGGGACATACTGCCCTCAGTAATGTTGAAGCTTTTTCGGGAGGAAACGGAGCTTTAACAACAGTCCCCGAAAACCAGTCATGGGATTTTTTGCTTATCAGGGGCGATAAAAAGCTCACGGTGTCTGTTGTAGGTAGCCGAATGCGAAATTATATTTCGGATAAACCAATCACAATTGAAAACAAACTTGCTGTGATTCAGGCAGTGGCCTGTATTGATAAAGATGAGAAATTATACAATCAGGTTTTTGATAGTCAAGGGAAGTAAATGATTTACTGGGATATATTTGGGGACTAAATTTTCATGTCAAAACATCAAGATAGAATAGGGGATAAGCATCGGCAAAATAAGCCGTATAAAATATGGGATTATAATAGCCGGGTGGAAAAATCAATGTAGATTTGCACTGTGTCAGTTATCGAACAGTGTATCAGAAAAGACTAATAATTAGTTGAATATAAAAAAACTATCATATTATTTCAATGAATAGTTTTTTATAATACTGATTATAAAGTGATTTATAATCTTTGGAGAATTTTGTGTATGTATTCGAGGCAAGACTGTGCTTCCCAAGAAAAGTAAATGCTTTACATTTTAGGATCATCGCTTCTTCATTTACTATGTCAAAAATAGAAATGGAATCAGCTAAATGCAAAATAAAATCAGGATCTTCTTCAACTTTTTGATTTAGTGCAAATTCAACTAAGATATCAATAATGTCATTCGATATATTTGCTTTAAAATCATCCAGCCAAGTGTAATTTGAATTTGCCAGGAAACCTCCTTTTAGCGACAGATCTATGAGCTTATTGATTTTTTCTTTAGTCAGAGTTTTCTTTGAACCGGCAATTTTTAAACAGTCAAGATAATCGTTGTAAACTATTGTTTCATCAAATTCAATTTTCCAGTAGGATGTTTTATGCGACAACGTACAAGTGTCGATCTCCGCTAATACTTGTTTCAGCTTTGCAATATTTACTGCCCTGTTGTTACTTGCACTTTTCTCATCTTTATCTAACCACAGTATCTCATTGAGTTTTTCGGATGATATTCCCCTGTTATTTTTTATGGAATTTATCCAGATTAACAAAAAAAGCTCCTTCAACAAAGGGCTGAAACGGTGTGTAATATCAGATCCATTGGAATTGAAAACCTGAAATCCGCCAAAAAAGAAAACAGAATTTCTAACAGTTTCTTTCTCAACAGAAACAGTCTCTTCTATTCTCATATTTGCCTCAACGTCAACCCTAACTTTATGGTTCTGTAGGCTGTAACTGTTTGACTGTTTTCGATTTCTTATGTGTTTTCGAATAATAATGGAAAAAACCAATATAATGATTGTTAATCCTAAAGCATAAAACCACAGGAACGAAATAACCTTTGATACCTTTGGTTCATCCCAAAGTCCATTAGGCGGGAATGATATAGCATAAAGATTGAATTCTGTCTGATTTTGATTATTGACCAACATAGTTGCAGCAATCAGTTTTTTGCTCGATTTGCAAAAATAAAGTGATGAAAACGATTTAACATCATGGAAAGAATAGGGTATTTTACTGGCGACTACTTGGAGATCAGGTTTTTGAAGAGAACCTTTTATAAGCTGTAGGAATCCATCATATTTGAGTACGGAAAAAGAAAGTGTGTAAAATGTTCTGTCTTCAGGATCGAGTACCATTGAATTTGAAAAACAAATATCCTCGGCAGGGGGAACAAAATCGTATATTTTTCTAACCTGGTGATCTTTAAGCGAAAATGCCAGTAAGTCGTAGTAATTCTGCGGATTAATAATTTGTTTTCCGGATACACTACCATAGCCTCCAAGAAGGAACACTGTATCATTCAGAACACCAGCCGAGGCCAAATACCTTGGGTTAAAAACATCACCAGTTGGTTTTACTATTACCCAGTTACGGGTATTAAAATCAATTTTTTGAATCAGGTTTTTATATTCGTGTTGACCATAACCACCAAAAACATATAAAGATTTTTCTGTTGAATAATAGTGCTGATTATGATGTAGGAAGATCGTCTCAAGTGTTTTTTGAGGATCAACCTGAACCCAGTTTAAGGTTTTGAAATCAAATTCAGAAACAGTTTTTTGATCAATATCGCAAATAAAAATTGACTTAGTGTCGGGATTATAAAAGGCTTGTCGTCCTTTTAAAAGATTTTTTGCCTTTTCTTTATAGATTAAAGTTTCATCTTTGTTGTTTTTTACCGAATAGACGATCAATTGATCTTCTCCTATAAGGTAAAGATTCTCATCCTGCTCATTAAATGCAATTTCGCAATTACCGGTTAAAGTGGTTGTATTTATCTTCTGCCAATTAGAATGTTCCGGTTTAAGCCAAACCGGGTTTTTTATCGTTGCTTTTTTATTACGAATTTGATCATAAGCTATTTCACCACTAATTTCATCAAGTAACCATGAATAATTAAGTTTGCCCTTCTCGTAAATGCAGATATCTTTGATATTCATCGAAGGCAAATCAGAGGTTTTAAAATGGCTAAAATCGCTCATTCCAAACAGAATCTTTACTTCTCCGATTAGATTTGTCCCGATGTATTCTTCCTGAAAATCATTGTTTGGGGACGATAAAATGACTTTGTTATTCTTGAGATCAACCTTTAAACGAAACTCAGTCCATTTAAGGCAGAGTTTACGAATGTCGGCATTAAAAGAAATTCTGGTAAGCTTTTGTCCGCAGACTACTTCAATAGAACTTGAATCAGGGGAACGATAATTGAAAATCAGATCAATATTCTTTCCATTTTTATCAATAATCCGGGTGATGTAACCAAAATACATTTTCACATTTGGCCGGAGTAACATTTTGAAACCTAACACAAATTCTTCTTTAAATGAAAAGAAATCATTAGGTGAAAGGTCTATTCCGGTTCGTATATCCTTTGACGATTCCTGTCCGTTGAAACCTAAACCATAGGCCTGACAAAATGATTTTTCAGGTGAGAAAAGTACAATGCCAATAACCAAGAGCAATGTTGTTCTTTTAAACCTCGATATAAAATCAATTTTCATCACTTTCATTCTAATACTATTGGCCATTAATGGTCTTAAAGTTCCAGTACAAATTTAATATTTAATCTTTTCAAACACCGGAAATAAACAATTTTGCCTGGTTAATAGTAAGAAATTGCCAAAGCTGTTTTTTCTATTCAAATTTCATAAAAGATTATTCAAATTTATTATTCTGATTATCAAATAAATAATATTTTTTTTTGCTCCTATTAATGTTGTTAATCGAAAATTAATAGAATATTTAGGCTTCACTTTTACATTTGACTGAATAATAATCTTAAAAATATGCGGATGAGAAAATGTTTACTATTTATGAGTTTAATGATATGGTGTGCTTCTGTTTTTGGGCAGACCGTTAATGTAAAAGGAAAAGTTACTGATAGTACAGGCGAGGGGCTTCCAGGAGTCAGTGTTATCATAAAAGGAATAACAAATGGTACAAACACAAATATTTTTGGAAATGACAATTAATTTAAAAACAAATGCCCAAGTAATAGAAAAGAGAATGCTTGGATAAAATATTGGGACATAAATAATCTTAGTCTAATAATGAGAGTTAATTATTAATGTTATTTGAATTAAAAATGTATGAAAAATGATCCGTTTATGAAAAAAAGGTTTAGTTTCCGAAGTGCAATGACAATCTTGCTCATTCTGATTAGCCTACATGTTTCTGCTGGTTCGACAAAAACTGAGCGACAAACCTTGGGTGAAGTTTCGCAGCAGAAAAAAATTACCGGAACAGTAAAGGACAACTCTGGTAATCCTATTCCGGGTGCAACGGTGCTGGTTAAAGGGACTACCAACGGCACCATTACGGATGCCAATGGACGGTATTCCATTTCAAATCTATCTCAGGGTAATGTGCTATTGATTTCATTCGTTGGAATGAAAACCATTGAATTTAAGGTAGGAAGCCAAAACACGATCGATGCCTTATTGGAAGATGATTCGATAGCACTCGAAGAAGTTGTGGCCGTAGGTTATTCGACCCAGAAAAAATCAACGTTAACGGGGTCTGTAGCTACAGTCAAAAGTGACGCTCTTGTTGCTACCAAGAACGAAAATGTGATCAATATGTTAACCGGTAAAATGCCGGGTGTACGGGTCGTTCAAAAGAGTGCTGCGCCGGGTGCTTACAATTCTATTATTGACATCCGAGGTATGGGTACCCCATTATTTGTTGTTGACGGAGTGACCCGCGACCAGGATTATTTTGCCCGTATGAACCCGGAAGAAATCGAGAGCGTATCCGTGTTGAAAGACGGTTCAGCGGCAATCTATGGTTTGCGTGCTGCCAATGGTGTTATCCTGATTACAACGAAGAGTGGTACCTCGCAAGGTGGGAAAGTGGATATCACTTATAACGCCAACTATTCCATGCAACAGTTCCTGAATGTTCCACAGGGAGTAAATGCCGTGGATTATATGACTTTGCGAAACGAATCAATCTTTCAAGGCTTCCCAGCTAATTATTTAGTACGCCAAAACCCCTATTTCACTCAGGCTCAAATGCAGCCCTACATCGACGGAAAACCCTCCTACGACTGGATGAACACCATATTTAATAAAACTACGCCGGAGAACCAGCATAACCTCAGCATCGATGGAGGAAACGATAAGCTACGTTATTTCATGAGCCTTGGTTACGCTAAGCAGGAAGGTTCATACAAGGGAGGTGGTTATAACAACAATCGCTGGAACTTCCGTTCAACTGTTGACGCCCAGATTACCAAAAGATTGAAAGCAAAGGTTACTATAGGTGCCATCTTGGACAAAACCCAGCTACCTACTGGAACCGGCTGGGCTACTTATAAGGAGTCATGGCTGATGCGCCCCGATGCACCTATCTATGCAAACGACAACCCACTATATCTTAACGGCGATCCATTGGTATTGACCAACAACATGGTTGCACAAGTCAATTCGAACATAGTTGGTAATACCACAAATAAATCGCGTCGGATAAACGGTTCCTTACAATTAACATACGACATACCTGGTATAAAAGGCTTGTCAGCAAAAGGGTCTTATGACTATGCACTTAGCTTGCCCGAAAATTCAGCGTATAAAAGCAGTTATAATCTCTATGTATATAACCCGGGTACAGATGTTTATGCTACTGCCCCTAAAAACGCACCTTCAAGTATTACGCGAAGCGCTAGTTTCAACTACGATAACGATATGCAGTTGGGATTGAATTATAACACCAAGTTTGGCAAGCATGACATCAAAAGCTTTCTTATTTTCGAAGAAGCCTACAGTAACTGGGACAGTTTTCAAGCTTACCGCGAGTTATTGATTGCTTCCCAGTACCTGTTTGCAGGTGAAGCCCTAAACCAAAGTGCCACTGGCGGTACCCCTGGCGACCGCCTGAGCCAGTCTGTCATTGGTTCGGTAAATTACGATTACAGCGGAAAATACTTGTTTGATTTCAAATTCCGTTACGATGGTTCTTCCAGGTTCCCGAAAGGCAGCCGCTGGGGATTCTTCCCGTCATTTTCGGCCGGGTGGAGGCTCAGTGAGGAGAATTTCATAAGGGATAACATTTCTATGATCAGTAATTTAAAACTGAGGGCCTCTTACGGAGAAATGGGCGACGACGCTTCAGCAAGCAACTATCCTCCGACTTTGGGCTTCAGCATAGCTCCTGGTACTGGATCGGGTGCCGTTGGATGGATGTTTAACGATGTGTTAAATGGCGGTGTTACAGCACAGGCTATTCCCAATCCGAACCTGACCTGGTACCATATCAAGATGTACAACTTAGCTTTGGATTTTGGAATTTTGAAAAATAAGCTGAACGGAACTTTTGAAATTTACAGACGCGACCGTACAGGCTTGCTGGCAACCAGCAGCTCCGTGGTTCCCGGTACCGTGGGAGCTAATCTGCCTCTGGAAAACCTGAATGCCGACCGTAATTTCGGATGGGAATTTTCTTTGGATTATCGCAATAAAATCAGAAATGTCTCTTATTACATAAGCCCCCAGATATCCTCAACAAGGAGTATGCGTACCAAATGGCTTGAAACAACTGCCAACAACCAGTACGACTATTGGCGCAACCGTACCAGCGGCCGTTATAATGAGATATGGTGGGGCAATGAATCAGTACACATGTTTACAAGCCTGGACGAAATCCGGAATTCTATGCTCCCTATGGGACAGGGTGCAACACCGGGCGACTGGATCCAGAATGACTGGAACGAAGATGGTGTAATTAATGCCAGTGATGAACACCCGATTGCTACAAACGGCCTTCCTAAGTTTAACTACGGAATTAATTTAGGGGCTTCCTGGAAGGACTTTGATCTGGCAATGAATCTTCAGGGAGCATACGGTGTTTACGTCCAGTATGGTGAGCTACTTGTTTCACCATTACCATTTAACGGACAACAAACCCTATCCTACTTTTTGGACAGGTGGCGCCCGGAAGACCCCAATGCCGACTATTTTAGCACCGCAACCAAATGGATACCGGGTTTCTTTCCCGCTACCACTCACGACGGACGTCGTACAGGTTCAAACCTTGTTCAAGATGCTTCCTACTTACGTATGAAGACTCTGGAACTGGGTTACACTTTACCCAAAAGACTATTGTCAAAAGCAGGAATAAAGAATTTAAGGGTTTACCTGAGTGGATATAACCTCTTAACCTTTACCGGTTTGAAGAACGCAGATCCGGAACGTGGGGGTGATAATCCAGCAATTAATTCAACTCCCTATGTGGATTACTATAGCTACCCTGTCAATAAAACCTATACATTTGGAGCAACCATTAAATTCTAAAAAATGAGAATCATGAAATTAAAGACTATATTATTCGCATTATTTTTTGGGTTGGCCGTTTCTTCCTGCTATGACCTGGAATTGCAACCCAAAGGTATTCTTGATGAGCCCGCGCTGTTCGGTACTTCCTATGGCATTCAGAAATATTTTATCCAGCTCTATTCGAAACTTCCGATAGAAGACTTCATTTATTACGCAACAGGTGCTAATGCTTCTCCCCTTAATGGTTATAGGCCTGGTAACAACAACTCATGGGAGGCCTATAAAAATAGCCAGGGAAATATGAGCGGTGAAACTTTTGGGTGGAATGTAGCGATGACTGGTGGTGGTTGGGGTTACTGGCCTTACGCAGATATCCGCAATGTAAACGTTTTTATTAATAATTTTCCCAATTATAAGGACAAGTATGATGTTCCTACCTATAATGCTTTGATGGGAGAAGCTCGTTTCCTTCGCGCTTTCTTTTACGAGGGGATGGCCAAACGTTACGGTGGAGTGCCAATAATAACGAACGTGCTTGACCCTATAAACGGCACACCGGAAGAGTTGAATGTTAAACGTAATACCGAGTACGACACCTGGAAGTTTATCTATGACGACCTGAAGTTTGCCATTGACAACATGAGTGCAACCAGTGTAGCCGGTCGTGCGAACAAATATGTGGCAGCCGCTTTAATGTCGCGTTCTATGCTTTACGCAGGCAGGGTTGCAAAATATACCCAGTACCTGGGTCTTGTCACAGACGCTGCAGTACAGGCAGGTTTTGCCGGTATGGACCCTTCCAAGGCAAATGAATTCTTACAGTATGCATACGACGCAGGTAAGGTTATCGAACTGGGGGGACTATATTCATTGTTTACAAAAAATTATCCGGATAAAGCGACCAATTTTGCCAACTTGTTTTTGGATAAATCATCCTCTGAAAATATATTTATCAAAGGTTATGACGGGCAGGTTTTTGGCCATACTTATGATTGCTTGGTGAGCCCTAGCCCTGATTTCACCTCTTTTGGTAACGTTCAAATAGCTCCTGTACTGGAAATTATGCAGTTGTACGATTTCCCTGCCCTCACGGATGCACAAGGGAAACCAGTCCGTTTTGCCAAGCGCAGCGACATTAAAAATGGAATGGAACCCCGCTTACAGGGCACCTGTTATTTTGATGGCGATGTGCTTCGTGGAGTTACTTTTGATATCCAAAGAGGTATTTATGTTAAATTTACTGGTTTGGCAGCAGATGCTCAAAGTGGTAGTAACGCCGCTCCTGTCAACTCTACGACCAACCGTATTTTAGGGATCAAGGGTGCTAAATATAATGGTGTTCTTATCACAGGTAATCATGGGATGTTCACTACGGGTACTGAAAACAATGCCATGATGGGTGCTTTTATACGTAAATATGTTGATATAAGCAAACCTAAATCCCTGGTAAATGTGAACAAAATGAACCAGTCCTGGATTGTTTTCCGCTTAGCTGAAATCTATCTGAATACGGCGGAAGCAGCTTATGAACTGGGTAAAAGGACAGAAGCACTGGATTACGTCGAAAAAATCCGCGTACGCGCCGGTTGCGTGGTAGCACGCCCTGCCCTTAATCAAGCCATAAGCAATACCTACGGTTACCCGATTGAGGCAAGCCTTCAGTTTATCCGCGATGAACGTACCCGTGAATTTTACACGGAGAACCACTATTGGTGGGACCTCAAAACCTGGAGAATTGTTGACCAGGTGTTAAACAATCGTTATGCGAGGGCGCTGACCTGTTATTATGTTTTCGATGAAGGCAAGTACATATACCTTGATGAGGCTAACAGGGATAACCGCGCCATTACTGCTCCAAAGAGTGCAGCCTACGAAAAGATTCCACAGGGAGAAATTAACAAGAACACAAATTTGTTACCTCAGAACCCGCTTTATTAATTTATTAACCATAGACACAAAATTAGTATGAAAAATATATTTTATTTAGTTTTTGGAGCAGCCCTGTTGTCGTTAGCTTCATGCCAGAAAATAGATAACTGGGACGAACCAGGTGCGCGGTTATATGGAAATGTGATCGATTCATATACGGGGACGAATTTGTTGATGGACAATAACGACTGGCAAATTCGTATAGTGGACAGGACCTGGGAAAAAATGAACCCCGGAGCCGTTGCCCAATATCAGACTCTGGCAGTTATGAAAGATGGCGTGTATAATAATTCGAAACTGTTTTCAGGAACTTATGACATGCTTCCATATGATGGACCTTTTTGGCCTGTTGATACTGTAAAGGCAGTAGTCCTGGAAAAAGAGACACAGCAAGATTTCACGGTAACCCCTTACTTACAAGTTACGGATTTGAATGCAACACTCGTTGGGACAAGTCTGACCCTGACCTGTATCGTGAAGGCTCCCAAAATTACCGGACTTCCGAATCTTTATGAGGTCAAACCCTTCTTAAGTTTGACTACCTTTTGCGGGAACTCAAATTATATTAACATAGCTGAATACAACAATTTGAGAAAATCAATCAATAGGACATGGGCGGCAGAATTGGTAAATCTTAAACTGCCTCCTACCAGTGATGCGATATCCTATACCATGGGTCCTCTCCCTGTCAAATCTGGTTATACCTATTATGTGCGTGTTGGGGCTAATGTAAACGCTTTAAGTCGCAGATATAACTATTCGCCAATTGTCAAGGTTGTCGTACCATAATCATTGACGGCTTTGATAACATATGGAAAATGTTATCAAAGCCATCTAAAACTCTCCGAATCGTCACCAAATGATGTTTGCAGACTAAGAAACTGTTTAAATTTTATTTTTGAATTCTGTTAAGCATTAATGGTCTGATCTTTAGACGATTTTAAGTATCCAGCCGAATGATGTTTTGGTTTTCTAAATGAGTTCTCCAAGATAACCTCCATCGGTAACGATCTTGACCAATCCTTCGAACCTAACTTTCAATAAGGCAATCACATCAGTTGCACCTTTGATGTCATGCACGTTTGCTGCATGTACAACAACAGCCAGAAGCAAACCTAATGTGTCAGTAACAATGTGGCGTTTGCTACCATTGATCTTTTTGCCTTCATTAACATCTTGGCTTTCACCGCCCAGACTGGTCGTTTTAACGGACTGGCTATAAATGAGAGCCAAACTATGAGAGCCAAACTATGAGAGATTTCTCTACCTGCTTTTTTGGGTATCTTGTTGGACACGCAGGAGTAAAAATCACCCAATGCCGTGGATTGTTGAACTATTATTGACAGATATAAGTATATAAAATTCAAATAATTAAGGGTTGATCTCGAAAAATGTCGGAAAGTGGTCAATTTGGGCGTTTTGTCCAGAAAACGCCAATTATGAATTTTGAAATCATGGACACACATGGTCCTTAATCAGCATCGAAAAATTGAATTCTTAAAGGATGAATTATTAAAATGAATGTGAGCAATGAATCAATATTTAAAAGGAATCAATACACTCTTGCTTTTACTAATTGTGGGTCAAGCACTGTCATCATTGGCAAACGGTAAGAAGAAATACAAATCATTTACCTATAAAAACCCAATAATAAGTAAAGACATACCCGCTATTCGTGATCCACAAATTATTCCGTATGAGGGGGCATATTTTCTGATAGGTAGCGCACCTCCGTTTTGGGGTTCGAAAAATGGAGACGACCCTTCGCCTGGAGTGAAAATGTGGCATTCGACTGATCTCATTCATTGGAAGTTTCACAAATTATTAATAAATAGTAAAGATGTCCCTGATGGAGCATGGTATCGGGAAAAATTCTGGGCTCCTGAGATTCATAAAAAGGGGAACAAATACTACCTGACCTTTAATTGTCAGGATTTTAATGGTAAAACTATCTACAATGGAATGAATGTCTGCGTAGCCGTTTCCAATAAAATTGACGACCAATATGAAATTGTCACTAAGGACAAACCCCTTTGGGAAAATGCCAATGATGCCAGTCTTTTTACTGATGATGATGGTCGCACATACCTATTTGTTTCGGATATCTGGGGTTGCGAAGTTGATTTGGAAAGCATGAAACTTATAGGAGAAAAAAAACAATTGATCAGGAGGGAACCAGGCAAATGGGATGCCGGAATAATCGAAGGTCCAATGGTATTTAAACGTGATGGTACATATTATTTGTTGTACTCTTCCAATACCAGGGGATACGAAATCGGATATGCAATGTCAAAAAGCCCATTAGGTCCTTATGTTAAAGGGAAAAACAACCCTTTCTACGGAGCTCAGAATAAAAATAATCCAAACTTCTCCGGCGACCTCAATAGTCCCTATTTAGGTTGCGGACACAATACCATATTTAAAGGTCCTGATGGTCGCGATTGGATTTGTTGTCATTTTGAACTGCCCTATGATGTAAAGAATCCTGCACATCAATACAAAGATTTTTTTCCGAATGGGACAAGAGAAGCGAAGCTGAATGGTCCATATCGTGTCGAATTTCTTGGAATAGATCCGTTTTGGATCGATACAAATGGAGATTTATTCAGTAATCAACCGAGTTATACCAGGCAAACAGTAAATTGGTAACGTTTATAAATTCAACAGTTTATGCGCTTAGTAATATTTGAATTAAACTCTGAATTCTTTAATAACAATAAGTTATGACTCACTCGTCAAGTAAGATTTCTCCTGGTAGTAAATTCTTCAGCCTGATATTGGCCTTTTTACTGTTTGGTAAAGGGATGGAAATAGTGGCGCAAACAACCGAAAAGCCACTTTATTTCAATCCCGTCATTAAGGGAGATTTCCCCGATCCCTCCATTATTCGTGTTGGCAATACTTATTATGCTGTAGGGACGAGCTGTGATTTTGCGCCCAATTATCCCATTTATGAATCGACCGATTTGATAAACTGGAAGCAAATTGGCGCTGTTTTTCAGGAACCGCCAAAATGGACCTCTGATGATTTCTGGGCCCCGGAGCTTTTTTATAAAGATGGAACATTCTTCGTTTACTATACAGCGAAACGCGAGGATAATAGAATCGCATGCATTGGCGTAGCTACAACCAGGGATATTCACAAAGGTTTCACCGATCATGGCATAATAGTAGAATGGGGAGAAGAAGCAATCGACTCCTATGTGTTTCAGGATGACGATGGGAAATTATATATTATCTGGAAAGCTTACGGATTAACCAAAGGGCGAAAAGTTGAACTTCTGGCCTCGGAATTGAATCCGGATGGCCTTAGCATGGTCGGAGAACCTTTTACGTTGACCGATCTTACAAAGGGGTGGGTAGGCGCAGGTGATGAAGGTCCATGTATGGTTAATCATGCTGGCTATTATTACTTGTTCTATTCAATTGGAGGATGTTGTGATAATCGATGCAATTATCGGGTAATGGTTGCGAGGTCAAAGAACCTAAAGACAGGTTGGGAACAATATAGTGAGAATCCTATCCTTGAGGGTGGAGGCGTTTGGAAATGTAGTGGGCATGGTACCTTAGTTGATACACCAAATAATCGCTACTTCTATTTGTACCATGCTTATAATAGCATTGATTTCGAGTATATCGGCCGACAGGGGATGCTCGACGAAGTAGTTTGGAACAAACAAACTGGCTGGCCCTATTTCAAAAATGGCAAGAATCCGTCTGTAACGGCAGAAACTCCTTTTAAGGGTACAGCACAGAAGAATGATTCTGTCTGGATTGACGATTTTTCTTCAAAAAACGATCAATATTTTTGGGAATGGGATATTAATCTTCCAAAACCCTCCATTAAGATTGCTAAAGGTGAAATGTCTATTACAAAAGGTCACAATGGAATCTCTTTTTTAGGGTTACGGCCTCAATCCGGCGACTATCAATTGATGGCCAAAGTTATTCCAACTGTTGAATTCAGTGGGATAGGCATATACAGTAATCAGCAAAACCTAATTGCTTTTGTTGCCAATCAGTCAGAACTGGTACTATATGAAATCAAAAAAGGGGAAAAAGAGGTTTTATCAAAGGTGAACATCAAGAAAAGCAAATCGATGTTTCTAAAATATGAAGCCGTTGACGGTCGCTATTTTAGGTTTTTCTGGTCTGAAAACGGTGTCAAATGGATACCTGTAAAAGAAAATGTTCAGGTCGATGGAACTTTTGTGGCACAGTGGGGCTGCTCACCTCGTGTAGGTTTTATCATTGATGGAAAAGAATGTAGTACCTCCAAATTTTCGGAACTGAAAATTCAGTATAATCAGAAATAATTATGGTGAACAAATTGATACAAGTTGTAGTATTTCTGCTTTTTACGAGTTCATTTAATCTTCTTCATGGCCAGGAGGTTCAGTTTAAAAGGGATATGGCGCCTGCCGAAGGCATTGTAAAACCACAGGAAAAACCTTTTAGGGACGAGATCTGCCTCAACGGCTACTGGGAATTTCAACCGGTAAAAGTACCTGCCGATTGGAAAAAAGATACGGGAGTGCCTCCAGAACTTACTTTACCATTGGACGCCGATTGGGAAAAAGTCCCAATTAAGATTCCTTCTCCATGGAATGTAAATTCCATCTTACACGATAAAACAGGCCAGGGTATGGATAGCCGCACCTATCCCTCGTACCCCGTAAGCTGGAACTCAACAAAAATTGGCTGGTTACGAAAAAAAGTCAACGTACCTTACTTCTGGAAAGGAAAATGCGTTTCTCTTCGCTTACAAGCCGTTGCAGGTGATTGTCGCATCATATTAAACCATAAAGAGATTACCCTACAATTTGACAATGCTTTACCAGCTGAATATGATATTACTTCCACCATCCTGTGGGGACAAGAGAATGAAATACTATTGGGTATTCGTGATGCAAAATTAAGTAACGAAAAAGGGAAATATGGATCAATAACCTATCCGACTGGTAGTTTTTGGCTAATGGATGCCATAGGTATTTGGCAGGATGTGTTTCTTTTGGCTAAACCCAGCATAAATATCACTGATGTTTTCTTTCAACCGTCACTAAAAGAAGATCTGTTAGTGGTTGATGTGGATGTAGTTAATAACACCGATAAAAAGCAGGAGGTTCAAATTAAACTTCCTGTTTATGAATGGGAAAATAAGACTGATCTTTCAGTAAAAAATGTGCTGCGAGCCCCAGAAATTTCGTGGACAATTAATGAAGAGACCCTAAGATTTCCCTCCCAGAATATTGTATTGGAACCCTGGCAGAAAAAGAGAGTTGGTTTAAAAACTGAAGTAAAAGGAAAGTTGAAGAAGTGGGAAGTATGGAGCAGGGGTAAGCCTAATCTTTATGTTGGAATTACTGAACTCCTTTCAGGTAGGACTGTCATTGATAAAAGCTATCAACGATTTGGTTGGAGAGAAGTTAAGCTGGAAAAAGGAGATTTTATTTTGAATGGGAAACGGTTGGAACTTTTGCATGAAGGATGGCATTTTACTGGCATTCCGGCTATGACAAGGCGTTATGCCTGGGCTTGGTACACCATTGCAAAAGATGCTCATATCAATTTGGTCAGGCCTCATGCCATGCCTTATCCAAGTTTTTTCTACGACATGGCTGACGAAATGGGGATGTTGCTGATGGATGAAAGTGGAATATTTGGCAGTCATTGTAATTTCAATTACGAATCAGAGCAGTTTTGGCAAAGAAACAAAAAACACATCGAAGGTTTGGTGCGTCGGGATCGGAATCATCCAGCGGTAATGGGTTGGAGCGTTTCGAATGAGATTCGCTGTGTGTTAAGCTGGCAAGCAAAGAATGATCCGAATTTTCAACAAAAAATCTACGATAAGATATTTGAACTCACCCAAATAGCCCGAAATCTGGATCCCACTAGAGATTGGGTACAAAGTGACGGTGATAAGGATCTGGATGGCAGGTTAAATGTATATACCATACATACCGGTGATAAAGTAAAAGATACGATCCCTCCAAATAAGGTGTGGGGGGTAACGGAAGGGGGTAGCTCTTATTATGGAAAGGCCGGCTACTATGAAAAATTTGTTGGCGACAGGGCGTATCGAAGTTTTAACGATCGAATGGATGGATTAGCTATTGAAGATTACAACCTTGTTAGGACATTGAGACAGGACGGGGCCGATATCAGTAACGTTTGGAATTTAGTTTGGCATGCTTTAAAACCACTGCCACTAGGATTGAAAAATGAGTCTGAAAAAAATTTAAAATTGACTGATGGTGTTTTCTTTGGCCCTTATGTTGAAGGAAAACCAGGAATCCAACCTGAACGCATTGCACCCTTCTCATTGACCGTGAATCCCGGATTTGATCCCTCCCTTCCATTGTATAATCCTTATCCCCTCTTTACTGCCATGCAGTCAGCAATGGCTCCTGATGGTACTCAACCCTGCAAATGGGATCGCACCGACGAACAAATTCCATTGGTAAAGGCTCCCGAAGTTAGAAATTCAATCGATCATGTTTCATTTATTGGCGATAAACTTGGACGTATCTATTCAAATTTGAAATCAATTGGTATTCCTTTTCCCGAATCAGATAAACCTGTAAGGTTCCTTATTGTAGATGTAAATTCTGTGAATGTAAAATCAATCCTTGAAACCAAAAAGGCTGCGAACAATGTGGTAAAGGGTGGCGGCAAGGTTCTTTTAGTAGGATTAAACATTGATAATGAAATGGTTGCCAACCAAATTTTACCGGCTAAATTGAAATGTATAGCTGATAAGGCATCTTCTTTAGTTCCAAATGTGAATGACCCGCGAGCTGCCTCCATCGCTTTCAAAGAACTCTATTTTGCGGAAAATTCAGTTAATAAAGTTATCTGTAATTACACGCTTGATGGAGATTTTACCGAAAAGGGTAATACGCTTTTTTACCGAAACAATACTGAGTGGTTGCGCTGGTTAAGTGGAGGTGAATATTCAAAAACAATAAGTATTTATCGTTCAGAGCTTGAAAACAAACAAACCCCTGTTTTCTCAGAGTTCATTCAAGGTAGTGGAAGTTATATGGCGTCAACTATTGAACTCGATAATATTAGTTCGGCTCATATCGATATGTATAGAAAGTTGTTCAGAAATATTGGTATAGTACTGAATAAGAGTCAGGAATTGACGGTCGCAGCCTTTAGTGGAAATGTGTTAGTTCGGGCGCTATCCCTGGGCCGTTTTGGAAGCAATGATATAGAACAAGCTATGTCGGCCAAATTCATTCCGGAAGAAATAGTACAACCAAAAAATAACGATATTGATGGCAGTCAGCAATGGAAAATGGTCACAAGCAACGAGGACCGCTTTATATTCAAGAACTTGCTTCAAAGTGGTACTGAAAATGTTTTTGCCATCTATTTTAGCTATTGGATTTTCTGCCCGATTGACCTCAGCGATCTTTTAAATTCTGGTCCCGACTTGCCCCAGGTAAATCTGCAACTTTCCGTATCAGATTTTGGGAAAATGTACATGAATGGGAAACTGCTTCAACCACAAAAATCCGAACTGGTTGATGACCGCAATAAATTGACTTATGCCAAAATTCCTTTAAAACAGGGATGGAATCATTTTCTCATTAAAGTGGCTACTCATTCATTTCATCAGCCTAATCTGGGAACATTTGCTTTAAATATGGTAAGTACCGATACAACTTTTATTGGGAGTTTGGAAACAGCTATACAAAAACCAGAATAAATACTGCAAAACTTTTGAAGAAACAGTATGATGGAAGGGGAAAGAGGAGCTCATAAAAAAAATATTTGTTAAAACAGGGAAATGTGTAAGACAAAAATAATCTTAATAAATTAAGCATCATCTAATGAAATATTTATTGTCAGGTTGTATTGCTTCATCGCTACTAATAACTCTGAATATGAAGGCAGAGAGTAAAATTACCAAACCCAATGTAATCATTGTTTTATCTGATGATCAGGGTTATGGTGACTTTTCGTGTCTCGGAAATCCGGTATTAAAGACCCCCGCATTAGACAAATTGTACAATGAGAGTGTTCGTTTTGGCAATTTTCATGTCGCTCCGGTATGTTCACCAACCCGGGGACAGTTATTGACAGGTCTTGACGCAATGCATAATAAGGCTTGCATGGTCCCTTCTGGCAGGAATATAATGCGTAGGGATATCATCACCATGCCTGATGTTTTCAGGCAAAATGGTTATCAAACCGGGATTTTCGGGAAATGGCATTTAGGTGATCATTACCCGGACCGTCCCATGGATCGTGGCTTTCAAAAGTGTATCTGGTTCAAAGGCTGGGGACTTGCCTCAGAAATTGAATACGACAATGATTACTACAATACCAGATATTTAGACAGTATTGAAACCAAATTTTCAGGTAAATACTGTACGAATCTTTGGTTCGATGAAGCCAAGAAATGGATGGGCGAGATGATAGATCAGAAGAGACCTTTCTTTACTTATCTTGCGCTCAACACTCCTCACGGACCTTTTGACTCCCCGGCTGAAGACAGTGAATTTTATCTAAATCAAGGTTTGGATCGGAACACCGCATCCTTTTTTGGTATGATCCGGAATATCGACCAAAACATGGAACAATTGGACAGCTGGCTGGAAAAGAAGAAAATCAAGGAAAATACGCTCATCATCTTTATGAATGACAATGGCGGGACTGGTGGTGTCCGTATCTTTAATGGAGGAATGAAAGGTTCTAAAGGCAGTAATGATGAAGGTGGCCATCGGGCTGCCTGTTTTGTGCGGTATCCCGAAGGACATTTCGGAAAGCCCAGGACGGTTAATTATCCATCTCAAATTCAAGACCTTCTTCCAACTTTTATAGACCTGTTCGGGCTTAAGTCCAAAGCAAAATTTGATGGAGAAAGCTTAAAACCTATGCTAACGCAGGAAAACAAAAAATTCAGTGACCGGATGTTTGTGGTTCAATATGGTGGAAGGATAAAACCCGAAAAATACTATTGTTGTGTTGTATGGGATTCATGGCGATTAGTTGAGAATAAGGGGCTTTTCGATCTAAGCAATGATCCAACACAGAATGTTAATGTTGCCGACAAATATCCTGAGATACTCCACAAAATGCAGACATATTACGAAAAGTGGTGGAAAACAGTCGCTCCTGGAGTGGAAGAGATTATTCCATTGTTTGTCGGCTCAGATGAGGAAAATCCAATTGTTCTCACTTCCAATAATTGGGTAGGTGTTGATGTTGACAACCGTACTGTTGTTGCGAATGCTGCAGGTACCCCTCGGGGGGGAGCCATAAACATTGAAGTACTGCAGGAAGGTAAGTACAGTATCAAATTAAGCCGCTGGCCGTTCCATTTAAACTGGAAATTAAATATGGCCGGTCCGGAAAAGAATTATGCCGGGAATTTACTTCCGGTTGGTAAAGCCCTGCCAATTGAAATTGGCTGCTTTTCATTGAATAATGAATCCCCTTTGATTGCCAAAAGTTCACCGGATGCAACATATCTGAGTTTTGAGATAAATCTGTTGAAAGGGAGAAACAGCATACAATCATGGTTCCGGGATGAGTACGGTAAAGATCTTTGTGGTGCATATTATATATGTTTACAGCGACTGTAATTAGTCCCAATGAATGACATGAGTTTAACCAGATGCAGAAATGGACAGAAATCCATCAGACAACTTCCTTCGGTTTACGGGAGAAACCGCCAAAAGGAGATAGAAAGAAAAGCCTCTTACTCTCAAAATGCTGGAAAGACAATAATCTGTTTTACAAAGTACTTATAAGTTTAACACTATGAAAAGGTCATTGATATTTATTCTCCTAATTAGCATCCTTTCCTTCTCTCTTTTCGGACAGAAGAAAGAAAAGTCTGAGTTCAGGTATCCCACTTATAAAGGACTGGTTATGTGTGGATACCAAGGCTGGCATAATACACCTACTGATGGGTCAGAACGTGGCTGGACTCACTTGGGTAAA
>CAILKW010000773.1 GCA_903834845.1 uncultured Bacteroidia bacterium
CTTGTAATTGAATAACCCCGTTAACCTGAACAGCAAGAGCAGCAATTTGATCTTTTAGTGCTGCGAAATCATCCGCGTACTTATTACAGGAAGTAATAATCAGGGCGAACGTTATTACGCCCAATAATAGTTTTTTCATTTTTGATTTTTTTTTAATTAATAAATAGAAATAAAAGAAGCACTTAAATTTTACAAGTACAAAGTTGAAATAAATGAAAGGGTTTAAAAACCCCAAATTTTACGAATTATCTTATTTGGTCAAATACAGGAATAAATTGTAATTATTAGCGGATATACTGTAAATATTCGGGAATATCCAACTATTTTGACCGCTTTTGGCCTTAGGGGAAATTTGCTGTTTCGTGAGCTGTTTTTAAGTAGTGCATTTTAATTAAGTATCAGAAAATTAATAATATAAAAAAATGTATTCATTTTATTTTTGTTTTTAACAACATACTTGTCTAAGTCATATACCTTTTCAGGTGTAAAGGAAATTCAGCAGTTATTGAGCTTAATTTTCCTGTTGCGGAGCGAAAAGAGCGTATTTGTTGCACGTTTTTTCGCGAGATGTAACCTTTATATCACTCATACAAGCCGTATCTTTATTATAGTGTGTCATATTTATTTCTTAGTTCATACAAATGCGTTCTCGATGCAATCAGCCTGATTCCGTTGAAAGGGGGGATTAACTGACATTCTCTGGTTTTAAATTCAATCGATCCAAGATAATTGAGATTCAAAATTGCCGACTGGTTAACCTGAATGAACTTCCTTTTATCCATAAGTTCGAGGAGTTCTTTTGCATTGGTGCCAGTCCGTAGTTTTACTTCGCTAAGGTCGGTGAGCAAAGCTTTCCATCCCGGTTTGTCGTGAGCCTGCTCTCTTGTACATTGAAGCAGTATAATATTGTTCTTGTCCATAAATCGCAATCCGATAGGAGTCGGCAGTGAAATGATTTCAGCTACTCCCTGATAAACCGCAGCAGAATTCGAAGGTTGTTCTGCCTTTCGTCTGCTTTTATATCTGTCTATTACGTTTTTTAAATCTTCAGGTTTAACCGGTTTAAGTATGTAATCAAGAGCAGATTCACGTAGCCCCTGTATCAAATATTTGTCGAATGCAGTATAAAAGACCACGCTAAACATTTGTTTTCTTGTTTTGCGAACCTCTTCAAGTAATTCAAATCCGGATTTAACGGGTAGCTCAATATCCATAAACACAAGATCGAGATTCTCTTTAAGCAACAGGTTTTTAGCTTGGTTGTACTTTGTAGCAACTCCTTGAAGGTGTATCTCGGGGAAAAACCCAAGATGCTCTTTCAAAGCAAAAACGAATTCTTCATCGTCATCAATTATAGCTGTCTGAATTTTGTCATATCCATTCATAACCTGCTGTATTCAATTTGATTCATAACCTTTCAATTTCAATGCGAATTAAGCACAAATAACGGTAATATCTATCTTACATTTGTAAAATTGAACTTAAATAAGAAGATTTTAAGCAATACATTTTCAATAATCGGAAATCCTGTCGTTTTATGGTATATCATGTAATATATAGGATATATTCGGCGAAATAAAATGACATTCATTGTTGAAAATTTATTTATTTAAGCAAATTCATTGTCTGATGTGAAATATCGAATGAATACTTTGTCGGAATTATAATTTCAACAATAGTTCCTGTTTCAGTATTCTGAGTATTATTTTTATCTTTTACGGAAAGCTCAATTTTTGAAGAGTTAAGGGAATTTAACAGATAGATGGTTTGATAAAGAACTTTGAGTCCCGTTCCTGTTCCTGCAGTACGATCAGATGAAGCACTCATGCCAATGCCATTGTCTTCGATTACAATTTGCAGACCGCCAATACAATTATTGATTCTTATAAAGAGTATTTTTTCTCCATCCATTTGCATAAGTCCATGTTTAATAGCGTTTTCGACAGGAATTTGTATGATCATAGCGGGAACTGGATGAGTCATTGTAGTCGAATTATTAATATCATAAATGTAATAAAATGGTTTGGGTACTTTTATTTTTTGCAGTTCGAGATATGCGTTTACGAGGTTAAGTTCTTCTCGCAAAGTAATTGAGTTTTGCTCAATATTCTCTATTGAATTACGCAAGAGCATAAGGATGTTTTTTATACTGTCCTTAATGGATTCGGGCTTTTCCGTTTGGGTTGAGATTCCACTTATGACGTTAAAAAAGAAGTGGGATGACATACGGTTACGGATATTCTGCATTTTTAAGCTTGCAATTGTAGTTCGATATTCATGCAAAGTGTTTTGATTTCTTCTACTGTGGTAAAATACCAATACCACCAGCCCTGCGATAGTCAGTGATAATGAAACTATTATAGAGTAAATCAATGTCATGTATTTTTCTTGTAAATAAAAGCCACCACTTCAGGTGGTGCGGTTGTTTATTTTGTTTCGTGAATAAAGATACAAACTAATTTTAACAATAGATGTTTTTTTTTTGCATAAGGTTGCAATAATTTTGAATTATTGTGAAAAGAGAGTTAAAAAAATTGCAACGAGGTAAAAAAGAGAAAAATAGTTAAAAAAGCTTTCATAATTACACGCCTCGTCTCAGTCTATCCAGATTTTGGGGAGGTTTTTTTGGGGAGAAAAAACTCTGTTGATCTCATGTAATAAACTATATATCAGAAGGAAAGAAAATGAAAGCCCACAAAGTCAAAACAGATAACTTAGAAAAGTTCATCGCATTACATTTCATAAGACCTCAGAGATGTCTTATGTTTATAGAAAATGAAAACATGCTGAAAAACATATTGAAATATTTGCAATGCCATTTGGCTTTATCGCCGGAGTCGCACGTTTCATGTTCCCTACCTGTCTCTATAAACATGCAAACCCTCTTGGTTTTGAAAATAGATTGCATTAAAATTCAATAAGTTAAAAAGAGTTATATAGGAGGCACTTATGTTGAATCATAGGCACATAGTAATTAAATCTATGTGTCTATGTGTTTTTTACTATGTTTCTATGGGTTTAAAAAATCCCTGTTCTCCTGAAATTTACCAACTTTTTTATTTACAACGAAGTGTTTTAACGTGAATCGAAGATCAGCGAAGCTAATAGCCTAAAGTGTAGCTTGCGGAACCGGGAGTAAATGGATAAAAGTGCCACGGCAACCCCGAAGCGGGTTGAACATTGATTTAAGATATTGATCTTATGTCCGTTACCGATCTATTTCAAACTACAAAAAGCTACACAGGAGCGAAACATTTTTTTGCCATTCCTGTAAATTGTGTTTTGCTCCTAAGGGAGCTTGGTGTGCTACGTTTATATTGAATTCTACCGATGTTATGCTCCTGCTGAGCTTTGTAGGTATCGATAAAAAAAATAAGGTAAATAAGGTTGATGATGAATTATAATCCTTTGGTTACTAAGGCTAAGATGGAAAATATAAGGTTATTTTCTCTTTAAAACGACATTTTTTTCTTACCCTTAGGAGGAGAACAAATACAAAAA
>CAILKW010000774.1 GCA_903834845.1 uncultured Bacteroidia bacterium
TAATTCGCTTTTGCGGGAACAGATTTCTCACTTTTCATACATGCAGAAAAAATGATGATGATCAGAAAAAAAAAGAACAGATTTTTCATATTCCGAATTTTTATTTCTTGCAAAAATAAGCAGATTTGGGTTACCTGCAATAAAATATCCTGTGAATCCAAAGATTCACAGGATATGAAACTAAAAGTTCAGAATAGTTACAAATGACAAACCGAAATTATTCAAATACCGACTGCCATCAGAGATAGTTAAGATAAATCTATTCTTAAGATGGTAGTCATTCGCAAACGGATACGAGTTGAATATTGACAATTGTGCTAAATCAATATTTGTAAGTTTCCGGCAAATCAATCCGTCTTCCGTCATAGTCTGTATAACGGACATAAAACTTTGTTTCATTCTTGCCAGGTAGTTTCAGGTAATCAAGCCTAAAGCTAACATAACCGGTAGCAGGATAATCTTTGCGGTCACCTCTCGCATTGTGGCGAAATTCGAGAATAAATGGTTTATCAACTCCGTTGGCCTCACCATTGTCAATCAGATTTATGTAATGAACTGAACCTTGTGTATAATACCTGAAATCAATTGTAAGAATCCCTCCTGTTTTCGAAATCCATGCATCCCTGATAATAATTGGGTCGTGCCCCATACTATCATCGGCAACCTGAGTATATTTCTTGACATCTTTGAAAAGAATATCCCTTAGACTGTAAATATTAGCAAAATACGTCAAAGTGGAATCTGTCAGTTTTTCGTCACTTAGTGGGTTAAAACTCACCATAACCCGTTGGTTGTTTTTTACTTCAAACCAAGGAACGGAGGTAGAAAGTGGTACGACTTTATGGCCTGCATCGAGATGAATTACGTAATTATTATTTGTGGTACTTTTCTTTTCGATAGTGCCGAATGAAACCATATAATCGCCGATAGAATAGCAGTTATCATCTTTCATACAGGATGTTAATAAAATACCGAGTCCGACAATTACAGACAGAATCAGCTTAAATTTTCTTATTTTCTTGTTCATGGCATTTGATTTAAAATTCAGTAAAAAGATTAAAGAACATTAAAATTGGTTGCGTAAAACGTAAAACGATGTAAAAAATAATCAATCTTCACTCATCTTCCATTTTTCCTGATCAAAACGGCTTGTAAGTATATTAAGAATCTCATTTGCAGATGATTCAATAGGCTTATTGGTGATCTGTATTTCAGTGAATCCTCCCTTAGCGAATATCCTGCGGGCACACTCCAGCTCCTCTGCTACTTTTCTCCTGTTGATATAGTCGGTATCGCTATCGAGGTGAAGACTTTTGACCCGATTGGCTCTTTGGGCAATCAGATAAATTGGTGAAATATTCAACCCAAAAACACGTCGAGGATCGGCATTAAATAAACCCTGCGGTGGTTCGATACCGGGAACAAGGGGAACATTTGCCACTTTCCAACCAAACATTGCGAGATATACACTTAATGGAGTTTTGCCTGTTCGCGATACCCCGGTGAGAACAATATCTGCCTGAGTTATCTTTTCAGGGTTTTGTCCATCGTCAACCTTTAGTGTAAAATCAATCGCTTCGACACGCCTGAAATATGCAATATGGCTTAACCGATATAAGCCAGGTTTACTTATTGGTTTAGTATTCAAAAGATTAGCCAAATAGTCGGAAAGATTCCCAACCAAATCAATATGATTTACACCGCTTTGGATGCACGATTTTACCAACATTTTTCTAACCTCAGGATCAACCATAGTATGAACAATGACACCATTTGTTGAAAGTGCCCTTGCAATCACTTCGTCCATTTTTGCCTGATCTAAAACATCAGGAACAATAATTACGGGAACCTTATTATTTGGAAATTGAATAAGAATAGACTGAACCACAGCATCGCCTGCAAGACCTTTTCCACCGGAAACTATATAAATGGGAGGTGATATTTCTCCATGAAAATCTTTATTCATAAGGAATCAGAAAATTAATTGTTATTACTTCGCTTCATTGAAAGTTTCCAAAACTAATGAAATATTTCAACATTTCAAAGTCTCCACAACTTGCTTTTCAAACCCAAATCTATAAACTGTTTACAGTTATGAAAATTGGATTTATATTCTTTACTTTGTTAAGCCTACTTTTTGCAGGAATCTAAAAAAACTTTGGAACTAAAATCGAAGATAAAATCTGCTGAAATAGAAATAGATCTTATGGTTTACAAGCTATATGGGCTGACAGAGGAGCAAATCAAAACAATAGAGGCATCATAAAACAGTTCTTAAAACATAACTACACAAAACAAAGAAGGATTGAAAAAACAACCTTGCGTCCTATTTAATATTCATACTCACCCTGAATCCTGCCGAACGAAATTTGCCATTTTCAAAACCTGCAACGACTTCCAAATTCAGTATCAAAAACAGCTTACTTAAGCCGTAACCTGTTTCCAAATAATTCTTTAATTGAGGTGTACTGAGGAAATTCACAAATAAATTCTCGGAAACAGAGGAGTTTTTGATAATTGGTAATTGCTTTATAATCAAACGCCTGGTTTGCCAGTTTACATGAGCATCGAGAAACGATTTTTGGGTTGAAAATTCGTAAAAAGGTAACAGGCGAAAACTATTTTCTGTAGAGTAAAAATTGAACCCTGTTGACTGTATATTAAAATGCATGAAATCTTCAAAATAAACTTTGGCATTATTCAGAAATGAACCCGCAATTACAGAATATGATAAATGATCATCAATACCAAATTTGATCTTCTGACGAATACCTAATATAATTAAATCGAAGCGTTTATCGTTTCCAAACCAATCTGAAAAAGCTCCCTTATAAACAAGCGAATAAGTGGGGTATTTACTTTCGGAATATAACTTCACATTGTTTCTAATCGAATAGCGATGATGTGGCGTATATTCCAAAACTACCCTGCTTACAAGAGACTTATGGTTTTCGAGCTGCCACGAACTCAGTGAATTATTTGAAGGAACATTGGGCTGGATTTCTTTCTCTTCGTAATCAAATATTGAATAATTGGAATTATTTTTGACTTGACTGTTGTTGCTGTAATCAAACAAAACATTCAAATTCAGTCCGTTTACCAGAACGCGACTGGCCATGAGTTGCACAAAATCGCGTCTGTAATAACGTTTGTAATTCTCTTCGAGACAAAGGGTATAGAAGGCATTGGTTACTGACGATAATCCGAAAGACCCGTTATAATCCACTGTTGTTGAACCGGTTCCTATGGAGAACCAACTGTTTTTCAATCCATTCATTCGGTGCTGATACCAAATTGAAAAATCAGGTTTTTTACTTGCAAAACCATAAGCAAGAGTTGTACTTAAACGCATCATGTGTCCGGTGGTGTCGGATTTATAATAAGAAAATGGAAACTCAACCCGAATACCATCAACAGAATTGAAATTCAGTGAGGATGGATTTAAAATACCTGAAATCATAAATCGTTCATACCTTTTGGTCGAGTCAATCGAATAATCATAAGTTTTTCCAGTAAACAAGTGTTTGGTTTTGAATTTTCGTTTGAAATTACGCACGGAATCCTGATATTCGGGCTTGGCCGAAACCTGTAGTAATGAATCTTTTTTCGTAAAACTTTTCTTTTCTGTTTCGTTCAACGGAATTGGCCTCAAGCCTGCCCAATATGCCGAATCGTTATTCACTCGCTTTGAATTTAATTTCAAGGTTGATTTAATTTCAAGCGGTTCTGGTGGACTGCTTCGGCGCGTCTCTGCTTCAATCATCCTATTCAATTTCAAGGTTTCCCGATTACTTAATTCAGGTTTTTCGATCAAAGAATCAATCTTTTTTTGAGTCTTTGTTTTGTTTGATACAGGCGATTGAACAAGACTTTTTTCAGAAGTGATTTTCTCCGGCAGTTGCTGTTCCTGAATCTGCTGATTATTTAGTTTTTCAAGAAACGAATGGTCAAGTGCAGGGTTTAGTGTTGTTTTATAATCGGTAATTGAAGCCACATATTTAAATTTAATTTCAAATCCAAACCCGGTGAAATCCATATCAAAATCGAGGTTTACCGGCATCCATGTATCTTTATTCACCTCTGCATAAAGATGATGCATATTCACATCTGCCATTGGGACATGCAGAGTAAGGTCGGCTGAATGAATATTCCAAAATAAGTCAGCA
>CAILKW010000775.1 GCA_903834845.1 uncultured Bacteroidia bacterium
CAGCCCTTCTTCCTTCAATTGAAGGATCCGTCGAATTTGTGTCATACCAATTGATTTGTTTACCATAGTGCCTTTATTTTTTAAAAGCACAAAAGTCCACAAACCAATCCCCTTTATTGCAAAGTTGTACAGTTTAGACCGAAATCAGTTGTACACTATGTGACGGAATGTCACCGTTTGACAGTGCTACCGCACCCGGCCAAAACCCCTTTTCCAGAAAAAATAACACCCAAAAAAGTTGTACACTTTGCCCCGGAATCCGTTGTACACTTTGCTCCGAATTCAGTTGTACACTTTACTCCGAAATACTCAGACAAAAGCCTATAAAGCAGTTGATAATATTAAAGTTCAGACCTATAGGCAAGTAGGTGAACGAAATGTTCGCCATGAAATCCAATCTCAAAGAGCTGACTATGGACAACAAGTAATAAAGCTATTAGCGACCGATTTGGATTTACCTGAACGTACAATGTACAGAATATTAAAGTTTTACAAAACATATCCCATTTTGACAACAGTGTTGTCAGAATTGACTTGTAGCCATTATTTAGAATTGATAGATATAGAAAAACAAGACGAAAGACAATTTTATGAAGTATTTGCAGTCAAAGAAAGTTGGAGTGTTAGAGTATTACAAGAAAAAATAAAGCTAAACGAATATATTAACTTTAAGGACAAAGGTATAACAACTAAATTCACAAATCAGCAGCTTCCAAAACCTGATGAAGTTTTTAAGAATACATATAATTGGAATTTTATAAAATTAGACGAAAAACATAGTGAAATGGAATTGGAAAATGCGCTATTGCACAATATTCAAAATGTTTTGCTTGAATTTGGTAACGGTTTTGCTTTTTTAGGACGACAGCAGAAAATAAATATTAACAATTAGTGGCACAAGATAGATTTATTATTTTATCACATACTTTTGAAATGCCACATAATAGTTGAATTGAAAGCACGAAAATTGCAAGATAGCGATATTACTCAAGTAACCAGATATTTAACATATTTCAGAGAACATAAAATAAGTGGCGATAGAGACCCAATTGCTTTAATTATCTGTAAAAGTTATGACAGGATTGATGTTTATTATAGTGCAGGAAAAGATAGAGATGATATTTTTGTTGCAGAATATCTCACAAAACTACCGGATGAAAATGAAATAATTAAAAAATTGGTCAAAGAACAAAATAATATCTTATTAACAAACAGATAGATAATATAAAAGGCCTAACATATTGTTGAGCGTTCAAAGCTTTTTTTTGGTGACTTATGTCTGGAATCTAATATTGCCCAGGAAATTGGTACAGATAGTACAAGAAAGTAGCTTTTTCGGTAAACGAACACTCCATTTGCAAGCCCACAATAAAAAACAAAGACGGTTAGAATTTTTCAATGTGTGAAATTGAAGAGTCACCGCGCTGCCCTACAAATACAAACCAACCAACAAAGTTTTGAGTTTTTATAATGTGGCGTGCTGAAAACCAAGTATGGAGTTTCAAACAAACAGAGAAAAACAATCCTTTGCTAACAAAAACTAATTGCCATCGAGGTAAAGTGCTGAAATAGAGTTTATCGTTCTTATATAGATTTGAGTAACAAGCAAGTTAAAGTTTTCAAAAACCCAGGCAGCAATTTTCTTCTGTCGTTATGGGCAAGTATTGAAGACTGTACGACTAATAACTAATATATCTTAATATGATAACAATGAAAAAGACAGTTTTTCCAATTTTACTCGCAACAATTTGGATTAGTATTTCTGAATTTATAAGAAATGAATTTATTGTCAAATCCTATTGGACAGGACACTATGAAAAACTTGGACTTGTATTTCCTTCTGAACCAATTAACGGTGCGGTTTGGGGAATTTGGTCATTATGTTTTGCTATTTCAATATTTATAATAGCAAAGAAGTTCTCATTGCTTCAAACAGCTATTCTTTCATGGTTTGTTGGTTTTGTATTAATGTGGATTGTGATTTGGAACATGAGTGTGCTCCCAACCAGACTATTACTCTTTGCAGTTCCATTAAGCATATTAGAAGCATTTTTGGCAAGTTTTATTATAAAAAAGTTAACTGGCTCGAAAGAATAATGTCGAGAGAAAAGTACACTGTTATAATTGATATGAAAGTTGATAATTTCAGAATAATAAATGACGACTAAAAGAATACCTGCATATAACAAAGGGTTGCTTTAATATTGCTTGGCATTGTAAAGCTACGGCTGACGCCCATCGCTGAGAATAAGGTAAGCAAAACTAAAGCAACCCTCGACCGTTACCAGCAACCTTAAAAAAGACATCGCATCAGAATCATTTAAATAGAATATTATGATTTATAAAGACAAAACTTTTGAAATTGACAGTAATCACATCAAGTTTGAGAATAAGACGTTCATATCGTATTTGCCAATTTTTATCACTTTATTAAGCAGTACTATATTCTTTAATAGCCATGGTTTAATAGTCAGGTTAATTAGTTTCTTTGGTACCGCTTTGGGACTGATAATTGTTTTTCGAGTCTTTATTCTACTTTACTGGAGAAACAATATTAATTTGTCCGACATTTCTTTTGTTGAAGTAAGAAATTGGAACTCAGATATAGACAAAAAGAGAAACTTCTGGGGTGTTCCAAAGTTTAGGTATCACTTCCCGACAGGTCTTGACAAAAAAAGTAAACCTAAAGTGATCTTCGTACACCGCAAGAAAGAAAAATTAGTAATAGGCTTTGCTCCAACTAATTGCATAGCGACAATTTCAGCTTTCAGAGAAAATGGGATTAAAATAGTGGAATAAGCAAATGATGTAAATTTGACATATAGGCAATTAAAGGCACCTGGTAACACCATATACCCGCAAATGCGGCCGTAGTGGTTTTCGGTGTGTATCGTTCCGCTCAGTCCTGAGTACTCGGGATTGACAGGAAATCGCCCGCAATCTGCATCTAAGCGTAGCTTCCAACGTTTCGTTGAGATTCAAATCCCAGGATTATGGATAATAAAGACAGTTCGTATATAAAATCTGACACTTTAAAATTTAGACAGATGGATGAATTCAAACAATTGAGCAAAAAGACATTGCTTTACCTTTTACTCGCAAGCTTCTTTATCACCAATGCATTAATAGCAGAGTTAGGTGGCTCAAAAATATTCTCAGTTGAGAAGCTGCTTGGAATTGCGCCGCTTAATCTTAATATTTTTGGCATGATTACCGACCTTAACCTGAGTGTCGGTGTTTTGATATGGCCTATTGTGTTTATTTTTTCCGACATTATAAACGAGTATTTCGGGAAACGTGGAGTACGGCAAATCAGTTTTATTACTGCCGGAATGATAGCCTATGCTTTTATAATCATTCTTGTATGGACAGATATGCCACCTGCTGATTTCTGGTTGAAATTAAACGGCGTTGACTCTCAAGGCAGGCCTTTTGATATCAATTTTGCCTATAATTCATTATTTAGGGCAGGACTTGGGATCATTGCCGGCTCCCTAACTGCTTTTCTTGTCAGCCAGCTGATTGATGCTTATGTATTCCATTATTTCAGAAAACTCACAGGTCATAAATATCTTTGGCTGCGTGCAACGGGATCAACAGTCATTTCGCAGTTGATAGACAGTTTTGTGATACTTTTCATTGCATTTTATTTCTTCGGAAACTGGAGCCTTGAACAGGTTTTCCATGTTGGGATGACTCAGTACATATACAAGGTACTGCTGGCCATCGCCCTGACCCCACTTATTTATCTGGTGCATGAGGGAATTGACTCTTATCTGGGTAAAGAAACCTCAATTAAGGTAATTGAGGAGGCCAATACGAACTGGGATAAAAAAACGGTTTCGGAATAAAACCAGGAACTCTCTTTTTTCTTCTAATTTCATAAGTTGGGTTGTAAGCAGCATCAAAATAGCTTCATTTTTTGTTTTATATTAGAATTGGTTGAAAGCAATTTTGAACACAGTTTTCACCAGTTCGGGAATGGAATACAGGTAATAAAAGAATCAATTTTTAAAAACTTCCTTCAGATGGATCGCTCAGAAAAAGCACTGGAATATTTCGATAATAAATTCAACTGTGCACAATCCGTGCTGACCGCCTTTGCAAACGAACTTGGACTATCGGAAGATGAATCACTTCGTGTTTCATGTGCTTTCGGAGGAGGTATCGGAAGGCAGCAACACACCTGTGGAGCCTTAACCGGGGCAGCTATGGTACTTGGTCTCGCATTTGGCAAAGGAAAGAACGATAGCGATTTCAAAAAACTGGATTCTTACACCAAAACTGTAGAACTTTTCGACGAGTTTGCAAAGATTCATGGTTCGACAAACTGCCGTAAATTGCTGAACGATCTGAATATGAATGATGCCAATGAGTTAGAATTGATCAACAAACTTGGCCTTTTCGATACCAATTGCCGGAAATATGTTGCCGATTCAGTTCGCTTGACCGAAAAGATAATTGAAAACAATAAGTAGAAAAGTATTGGAAAATATTAAGAGACTGTCTAAAATTTTATTTTATGATTAATTCATTTAATAATTCGATTGTACCATCATTCTTCCATTTTGTAAAATAGTAGTAAACAATCTTCCATAGTAGAAAATGTATTGGTAATACAGGCTATAACAAATGGCGAGTTTTGAAATTTAATTGAAGCGTTGTCGCCCACATAATCATTTGTGATGGTTAACAGCTAAGTACGACCTAATATTTCACTTGTTATAGCCTTAGCCTTTAGTCGGCATTACGATAATCCAACAGAATAAATTGATAATTAACTCAAAAGATAATTTTTAAAAAATAGTAATTATGAAGAAAAAAATTGGTTTTATTTCGTCTATTATCATTTTTATAAACCTTATTCTAAGTATAAATCTATCAGGTCAGGAAAAAAGTAAAATATCCGGCTTAGATAACTATATTTCGAACATATTTAGAATTTTACAGGTTGACACAATGCCGGGAGCTTCGTTATTGGTTTCCCAAAACGGAAATATTATTTTCCAGAAAGGATTTGGTTATGCCGATATTGAAAAGAAAATTCCGGTTACGCCCGATACAAAGTTTAAAATAGGCTCTATTTCAAAACAATTTACTGCTGTTGCAATTCTCAAGCTTAAGGTAGAAGGCAAGATAAAAATTGAAGATAAATTATCAAAGTACCTCCCCGGTTTTCCACGTGGTAACGAAGTAACGATTTATCAACTTCTTACTCATACTTCCGGAATCCATGATTATAATTTTCAACCTAATTTAGATGTAAACAAACCTATCGCGCCTCAGGCATTACTTGAGATTATTGAAAAATTTCCATTCGATTTTAATCCAGGAGAACACTACCAATATAGTAATTCCGGGTATTTTATTTTAGGTTATATCGTTGCTCAACTTTCAGGTAAAACTTTAAGTGAATATCTTAACAAAACATTCTTTAAACCTTTGGGTATGAATAATACCGGTATTTATGAAACAAATATTGTATTGAATAACGAAGCGCAAGGATACAGTATGAATGATGAAGCAAGTAAAAAAGCTGACTTTCAGGAAATGTCGTGGGCCTTGGGGGTTGGGAGTATTTATTCCACTACAAAGGATTTGTATAAATGGAATGAAGCCATTTTTAATGGAAAAATATTATCAGATGCCACATTAAAAGCAGCTTTTACACAGTCGGTTTTAAACAACGGTGGTAAGGTTGACTATGGATTTGGTTGGTTCTTAAGTATTAACAGGGGGCTCAAATTTATTCAACATTCCGGTGTTTCCTCAGGTTTCTATTCTTATCTTGAACGCCAACCGGAAAATAAAATTACAATTTGTGTATTGTGTAACTCACTTCCAACACCCAAAGGAATTAATCCAATATTAAATGGTCAGGCAATATCTGAATTTATACTTTCGGATAAAATGGAGAAACAAAACATGGGAGTAATTGACACAACTGTAAGTGAAAACATTTTGAGAAAATATGTGGGCAGGTATAATTATGGTCATGGAATGGCCATGCTGGTAACATTGAAAGACAAACAGCTATTTGGACAAATTACAGGTCAGGCACCAAATCCATTGACACCCGTTTCTGCAAATGAGTTTTATTTCAAAACTATGAATGCAAAGATTAAATTTGTGTCAGATTCCTCCTCAACTGTTGACCGTTTAATTCAATATCAAGATGGTGTATCTTTTGAAGCAAGCAGACTAAAAGATGAAATTCTGGTAAAAATAAATCCGGACTTTTTAGATAAACTAACCGGTAAGTATGATTTCGGAAATAATTACGTAATTGAGATAATAAAAGAGAACGACAAGTTATTTGTATTAACGCCTAATATGCCTAAATACGAGTTGCTGCCCACAGGTGAATTAGATTATTTTATGATGGAAGCAGCAAGCAGGATTTCATTCACTTTAAACAAGGACGGAAAAGCAGAGTCATTAACTTCAACATTTGACGGAATGATTATGCCAGCTAAAAGGCTTGTTGACTGACAGATTATAAAATAAATAAATTAGAAAAAATGAAAAAATTATTTGACATGGGAAATACGTTGGTGATTGTAGTAACATTTATTCTTTTTACAATTGCGCTTTTTGTAAAAGGTTTTTCAAAAGACTTATTACTGGAATCGGGAGTTTTATTAGTCTCTATTAAAATAATAATGATGAACCGTACAAATTCAAATTCGAACAAGGAAATAATAAAAAAATTGGATGAACTAAACGACAAACTTAATCATTCCAATAATAATTCTTTTGAGAAATAGTCTTAATAAATAAACATAAGATTAAAAAATAAAACCTTTGATTTATTCAATTTCCATTTTATTCCCGACTTTTTTCCCGAAAAAATCGGAGAATACGGGAGCAATTATTGATTTTGAAACAGTTCATGTTTTTAAAGGGTATAATGATGTTCCCATTACCGGCGATCAAGGTACACTGTTTTATCTTAAAGATGATTTAAAAGCTAAAACAAAAATATTCTATCGTTTTAGAGCGAGCTATACAATAAATTCGTGTTATACACTTTCATTATTAAATGCTCCTCTATAAACTAAATCAGAAGACAGTATGGTAAATGATATTTTTTTAAAAGGAATTGTATAAACTGCTAATATTCAGGCTTCATTATGAAAAAAATAAACGTAATAATTACAGGTGCCACAGGTATGATTGGAGAAAGTGTTTTAGATCAATGTCTAAGACACCCAAACATTAATAAAGTATTAGTCATCTCACGAAGAACGATAGGTATTCAACACCCTAAATTAATTGAAAAAGTTTTAGAGGAAATTACTGAAATTTCGGCTATTAAAGATCTATTGATTAATTACAACGCTTGTTTCTTCTGTGTTGGTGTTTCTTCTTTGGGGATGGATGAAGTCACTTTTACTAAATTAACTTACACTCTTACAATGGATTTTGCCACTTGTCTTTCAGAAATAAACCCTAATATGACTTTTTGTTATATATCAGGTGCTGGAACCGATAGTACAGAAAAAGGTCGTACAATGTGGGCTCGGGTAAAAGGTAAAACTGAAAATGATTTGCAAAAATTACCGTTCAACCAGGTTTATAATTTTCGTCCAGGTGCTTTAATTCCTTATTTGAGGGTTAAGCCTACCCAAACCTATCAATCTGTTAAATATTTAAAATGGTTATTGGTTTTGCTTCGACCAATATTTCCTAATTCTATTATAAAACTTTCAGATTTCGCTTATGCAATGATTAATAGTGTACTTATTGGATCTCCTGTCAACACTCTTGAATCTAAGGATATTAAAAAACTTTCTGAAGTCAAGCTGTCATGAAGCTTAAATATAAATATTCATTGTATATTTGGCGCAAAATAATTAAAATTTTAAATAAAAAAACACATGAAAATATTCAGTTTTGGAGAATACATCGAAGGGAAACCCTATAAAGTGCTGGATGAGAGAAAAATGAGAGCCAGTGCCGGAATCATGTTCATTTTCGGATTATTCGCTTCAATTAACGGATTTATGTTGAGCCGATACGCAATAATCCCATACGTCATGGGGGGATTCGTTTTAAACTTCATGATTGGCTTATTTATCAATCCAAAGTTTTCGCCATCAGTTATTCTGGCATCTATCTTCGTCTGGAGACAATCACCTCAGCCTATCGGTGCAGTTCAGAAAAAATTTGCATGGAGTTTAGGTCTGGTATTGTCTGGAACCATATTTGTACTTTCCCTTTTACTACAAAACGACAAAAGTTATTTTGAACCGGTTTGTATGCTGTGTATCATCTGTCTATTGCTTTTGTATTTAGAAACAGCCTTTAGTATTTGTGTCGGTTGCAAATTATACCAATTAGCGGTAGCAATAAAATTGCTTCCTAAACCGAAAGAAAAGCCTAACTGCATGGGGGATAGCTGCGCTAATTAATAGGGAATCAATGTTATAAGTAAAAAACAAATTGGGTAGTAACTCAATCATTATAACAAGCTTAATTTGTGGCTAAGGTGATTTAAAACAAGGCAGTGCCTACCGCCCTGCCTATCACTTCGCCTTCAGGAACATGCCGAAAACGCACAAACCAGCCCTGCGCTCCAAATTTGCGGCAAGAGCAGGTCAGTTTCGTCACGCAGTTTGGTTTGTCAAGAGAGATATATATGCTGCTCGGCAAACCCTCCGGCATACTGCGTAAAACATTGGCAGCAAACAGCTTTGAACAGAGTAACGATTGACTGTATAAAGGATTGAAAGATGAGAAACTTAGGACTAATAATGAGTTTTCTATTGGTAACAACAATTGGACATTCCCAAGCAATCAAGTGGGACAAAAATTGTCTTGAACCGATAAATGTAACAATGTCAATAGAACGACTAACAGGAAGGGAAACTGTGAGAGTTATTAAAGATTCTACTGTAAAAGAGGTTGACGAACCGACTTTTGTAAAAGTAAAAGGGATTGACTTTAAGAACGGGACAATTGAAGTAAATGTATTGAGTCGGCTTTTGAAAAATGCTCCTGACAATGCACGAGGTTTCATTGGAATTGCCTTTCGAATTAACGAAAGCAATTCAATATTTGAGAGTATTTATATACGTCCTACAAATGGAAGGGCTGACAATCAACTAAGACGGAATCGTTCAGTTCAATATTTTTCCTTCCCCAACTACAAATTTGACAAGTTGAGAAAAGATGCTCCTGGTGAATACGAATCTTATGCTGACATGGGATTGGATGAATGGATAAAAATAAAAATTGAAGTAAAGGGCCAACAAGCCAAACTTTTCCTAAACGACAGCAAACAACCAACCTTAGTTGTGAACGATTTAAAACACGGGGACAATTGCTCTGGGACTATTGGTTTATGGGTTGATATTGGTACGGAGGGATTTTTTTCGAACCTAAAAGTGACGCACCAATAGCGATTAAAGATCAGATTAAAAACAGCCAGCTGCCTCCAATTCATTTAATCAATGTTGGGGTTCGGTGAAATTTTAGATATTTATCTTTGTTCAACGCTCAGTTAACGGTAAACAGATTCGACACAGTAAACACACCACCTCTTGTAGGCTAATGTTAAATTAAAAATCTAAGGCGTGAAGAAATCAGCAAAACCACAGAAATTTAGGATTTATAATTAAGCTATTGATAAAATAATCAGCTAATTACAGCTTTTGATTTCCGTTTTGGATGAAATATTACCCACCTAAACACACACAACAACAATATGGTTCCCTCAGATACAAAATCCGTAGCATAAGTTTGATTTGTGAAATCTAAAATCGTTTTTTGAAATCATTTTTATGAACAATTGCTTTTCATTTTGTATATTTGCAGAGTAAAAAAAATTAAATATGAAAAACGTAACAGAAATGACCGACACGAAAAAAAGCCATATCAAGGCGAATATTTTGTATATAATACAAAATCAACCAAATAGCAAAAATAGCGAGCTACGCATAAGGCCGATATATCCACAACTTTAGGTATATACAGCTGTTATAAACAAGGTTAGGGGGCCAGTGCTAACTTGAATTTTCATATTTCATAAACTAAATATTAAGACTATGACAGACACGAACGAGAAACACTTGCATTTTTTAGACTACTTATTGCCAATACTGAGCAAAAGTCCAGATGGTGCGTTTATAGATGACATTGCATATGACTATAATAAAGAGTACGGTATTTCATTTGACACGGATGAGATAGATCATTTTGAGTCTTTGTACGAATACCAATATTTTACTTTCCCTTATTCCGATTTAAACAGGACTGCTAAAATTAGGCCTGAGACAAAAGAAATCATTAAAACTTATGGGTCATTATCTAAGTATCTTGATATTATCGAGGAGTCAAAAGCTAAAGAGCAGGCAAAATTGGACAACAAAGAGCAATTGGAGACAGAGGTTTTGAAATTGCAAAAAGAGAACTTTGAATATTCACAAACCATAAGAAACCAAGAGGCTAGGATCAGAAATTTAGAAGAACAAAATAAATTTATTGAACTTCTAAAAGGATATTGGTGGTTATTGCTCATTTGCATAGGAATTGGAGCAGGTTTATTAGAACTTTGGGACATAGTAGTGCCATAAAGTAACCTACAAGTCCAATCAATGCAAATATTAAACGACTAATATTATTTAGTTTATTGAGTGATTTTACTATTTGAGTATCTTTCATAACAAATTGATTTAAAATGATTAATAAAACAAAACCCTGTTTATAACAAAGTGTAGCGGTCAATAAGGGTTTCCGTGGTATTCGGGCATCCTGCCCCGCTTAAACTTCGGTGTAGCTCGAAAGTGACGAAGCCCGCAATCCCTTACTGCCGCTACACTCAAACGTTACCGCTAATGCAAATAAGGACAGTTCAATAAAGAAATTTGAGAACAATTTGTAATTAGTTACCTAATTAGCTAATTCTGCCACATAAATGAATTATTTGTTAGGGACATTTATTACTACAAAGACTACTATTGGACTTCTTTGAGGCACTAAAACCGGATTTTAAAAGGAAGTTCAACTGGAGGTTGAAATTACTGGCAACAATTGACAGAGTTCCTGTTAAATATTTTAAACACTTGGAAGGAACGACGGGACTGTTCGAAGTTCGAGTTGAAGTTGGTAGTAATATTTACAGGGTTTTTAGTTTTTTTGATGAAGGACGACTTATAATATTACTGAACGGATTTCAAAAGAAATCTCAGAGAACACCAAAAAATGAAATTGAATTGGCTGAAAAATTAAAAAAACAATATTTCGATGAAAAATCAGAATGATAACAACTTAACATCCTTTACAGACCATCTGGATACACAATATGGTAAAAGGGGAACTCCTGAGAGAG
>CAILKW010000776.1 GCA_903834845.1 uncultured Bacteroidia bacterium
GATAAAATACTGATGCCTGGAATGACCGCTAATGCATCGTTCTTTGTAACTGAGCGGAAAGATATTTTGCTTGTTCCTGCAAAAGCCGTCCAATTTACGCCTGATCAGGCATCACTAAACACTTACAATGCAAATGTTGCAGGTGACAATCTGCAAACAGCCAATGCTAAAGAAGGAATTTCCAAAGATTTGCAAGGAGGAGATTCTGACAAAACTGTATGGATAAAACAAGGCTTATTGGTACATAAACAGAAAATTACGGTTGGTGATACAAATGAAATCCAATACGAAGTAATTGCTGGTTTAAAAGAAGGTGACGAAGTTGTTATTTCGATGAGTACCGCGAATTCTAATACAAAAGTAACAACCACAGCGGCCAAAAGCCCTTTTATGCCGCAAAGACCGGGTAGTAACAGAAAAACAACCAATTAGTTATGAAGAAAACAATTATAGAGGTCAGGAATCTGAAAAAAGATTTCTATGTTGGAGAAATCACTGTTCATGCACTGCGCGGAGTTAATCTCGAAATTAAGGAAGGGGAGTTTGTTGCCATAATGGGAACCAGTGGTTCAGGTAAATCTACCATGTTGAACATCTTGGGTTGTCTTGATAAACCTACCTCAGGTTCTTACTTTTTGGACGGAATAAGTATGGGTGAACTTTCGAAAAATGAGTTGGCTGCATTGCGTAACGAAAAGCTTGGATTTGTATTTCAATCATACAACCTACTGTCAAGAACTACAGCACTCGAGAATGTTGAACTTCCACTTTTCTATAACTCAAGAATAAAATCAAGAGAACGCCGTGAACGTGCAGAAGCAGCACTGGAGGCGGTTGGTCTGACAGATCGAATGCACCACATGCCCAATCAGTTATCAGGTGGACAACAACAACGTGTAGCAATAGCACGCTCACTTGTAAACGACCCTGTTGTAATATTGGCAGATGAAGCAACAGGTAATCTTGACACAAGAACATCATTTGAGATTATGGCGTTGCTTCAGGATTTGAACCAAAAAGGAAAAACTATCGTGTTTGTAACCCACGAACCCGACATAGCAAAGTTTATGTCACGTCAGTTAGTTTTCCGCGATGGACATATTATCCGCGAAGAATTAGTTACCAATCGCAACAAAGCGATAGAGTTACTTAAAGCACTTCCATTAGAAGAATTCGTTTAGAGTGTGTAATGGAACAATCTAAATATTTACTAAAAACACACATATCATGAACTACGTAAATTCAGTAAAAATTGCTTTGAATGCCCTGAAACGAAACAAATTCAGAGCTTTCCTTACCATGTTGGGAATAATCATCGGGGTCGCTTCAGTGATTGTAATGCTGGCAATTGGGCAAGGTTCCAAAAAGAGTATTCAGGATCAAATGTCCGGAATGGGAACAAACCTTATTTTCGCAATGCCAGGATCGGAACAAAAAGGTGGGGTGCGAATGGGAAACAGTGATGCTAAAAGTATGAAGTTGACTGATATTGAGGCCATCGCGAAGGATTGTCCTGCTATAAGTGATGTTTCACCTGAAGTACGCTCAAGCGGTCAGGCAGTTGTTGGAAACCAAAACTGGCCAACTGCAATATATGGGGTCAACAACAAATATTATAATATTCGTAAATATGCAATAGGTTCTGGTCGCAGTTTTACCGAAAACGAAATTCAAACCTATGCTAAGGTTTGTCTGATAGGGCAAACAGTTGTTGAAAATCTGTTTGGGAAAACTGATCCAATCGGCCAAACAATACGATTTGGCAAGATCCCTCTTCTGATTATCGGAATTTTAGGTGAAAAAGGCGAAAACGGAATGGGACAAGATCAGGATGACCTGATTATGGCACCATACACAACTGTTCAGAAGCGAATACTTGCTATCACTCATATTCAAAGTATTGCTGCTTCAGCTGCAAGTGAGGCCCTTAACGATGCCGCTATTAGCCAAATCACTAAATCGCTTCGGAACAGTCACAAGCTCAAAGGAAGCGATGTTGATGATTTTCAGGTCAGATCACAATCAGAAATGGTGCAAACATTTAGCTCTATTAGTAACATCATGACCATTTTACTTGGGGCTATTTCAGGAATTTCGCTACTCGTTGGAGGAATCGGCATAATGAATATCATGTATGTATCAGTAACAGAGCGCACTCGCGAAATAGGACTTCGACTTTCAGTAGGTGGTCGTGGCAATGATATTCTGCTTCAATTCCTGATTGAATCTATTTTACTGAGCGTTTTTGGTGGAATTATTGGAATTTCTATTGGAATTGTTTCAACCCGGATTATGGCTTCCATTATGAACTGGCCTGTTATAATTACAACACTATCAGTTGTTATGGCATTCATGGTTTGTTCAGCCATAGGGATTTTCTTTGGTTGGTATCCAGCACGTAAAGCTGCCAGCCTGAACCCAATTGATGCTTTACGTTATGAATGATGTATAATATAAAATAAAACAAAGATTATGAATTGGTTAAAAAAGAACTGGGGATGGATTACAATAACCATCATTGGAATATTGCCTTTGATTGGCATATTAAAAATGATCAACATAGACATTACAGGAACAAGTGAAACATGGATAACAATGGATTCTTTCACATTTCAGGGAAGACACCGTGGAGAGTTGCCCAAAGAAGTTACCGGAGCCCAAATGGCAGTCAAAGAAACAGGTGAATGGGCTATTCGCTGGTTAGTGATAGTATTGAGCTTAACACCATTCACCATTCTAACCAAAATTAAATCACGGTTACATGTCAGACAGGCAGTAGGGATAACAGCTTTTGTTTATGCCTTCTTGCATTTACTGTTTTTTTGTATTGACAAAGGTTTTATCGAAACCTTTAAAGAATTTGGTAATATTCTTGGATTAATAGCAACATTGTTTATGTTTGTATTAGCCATTACATCAAATAAACAATCAATGAAATACTTGCGAAGGAAATGGAAAAAAATTCATAAATTGGCCTATTTGACTGGTATTCTCGCTATTTTGCATTTGGCACTTCTTGAACATGGAGATTGGATTCCTTATGCTGTTATTCTTATTTTTGGTTTCATAATTCGCAATACCAACATAAATAAATCAATAGATCAATTAAGAATCCGTACTTCTCAAATTCCGGTTTTCGCTAAAGATTGAATTTGTTAATGAAATTATTATCTTTGAGAAAAAAGAATAGAATGGTAAAATCAATTACAATTCCCAATAAAAATATAGAGTTAACGCTCCATGCCATAGCATGGATAATCGTCATTATCATACCTTTATACCTTAATAATGCCTTTGGCGGTGGCAATCAACACAGGATGTACGAGTTTTATCTTCATACTTTTTCGGCAGCAGTTATTTTTTATGTTGGTTATTTATGGTTGGTTCCCCGGTTTTTCCTTCAGGAAAGGAAAATAACTTATATAGTAATATTGATTGGATTAATCATTGCAACACATTTTGCCACAAACCTAATTGAAGAATATCTGCTTTTTGATCCTATTCAGGAGGAGAAATTCAGGGAAGCGATAAAGAGTATTGAAGGGAAAGGTGATAATTTCCGACCTCCGATGAAGGCTTTTAGTTTTTTTAACCATTTCATTTCTTCGTTACTACTTTCAGGTTTCGCTATTGGGCTTGGTGTGATGGAAAAACTGAAACAGAACGAGAAGAAGCAAAAGGAACTTGAAAAGGAGAAACTCAACTCCGAACTGGCCTTTCTGAAGAATCAGATCAGTCCGCACTTTTTCTTTAATACCCTGAATAACATCTACTCACTAATAGGTATTGATGGCCAAACTGCTCAGGAATCGGTGTTGAAATTGTCAAAGCTAATGCGATATTTGCTTTACGAATCTGAACATGGAGAAACATTAATGAGCCATGAAATTGACTTCATGAACAATTACATCGCACTGATGAAGCTAAGGCTAAGTTCAAGGGTAGCATTACAAATATATTTTCCTAAAGAATTTTCTGATTTTTCCATACCCCCTTTGCTTTTCATCCCTTTTATCGAAAATGCTTTTAAACATGGAATCAGCTTCCGCGATCCTTCATTTATCAATATCAGTATGAAAATTGAAAAGGATCAGATCATCTTCACCTCCGAAAACAGCATCACCAAAAATAATCAAACAGAAGACCTTCAACATTCGGGTATCGGTCTCGAAAACGTTCAAAAAAGGCTTAGTTTATTGTTCTCTGGTATGCATGATCTGAAAATTGAACAAGACGATACAATTTTTCGTGTGAAATTATCAATTCAGAACAAGAAAACAAAGGTATGAAACTTAAAACAATTGCGATTGATGACGAACCGCTTGCACTCCGGCTTGTGAGCGACTATGTAAGGAAAACTCCTTTTCTTGATCTTGCAGGTTCATTCGAAAACCCGCTTGAAGCCGTTGATTTTCTTTCAAAACAAACGGCAGATTTGATATTTGTTGATATTCAGATGCCGGATTTGACCGGAATTGAGTTTACCCGAAGTCTTGATAACCCACCGAAAATAATTTTTACAACGGCATATTCAAAATACGCAATCGAAGGTTATAAATTAAATGCAATTGACTATTTGCTCAAACCATTCAGCTACGAAGAATTTCTGAAGGCAGCAAATAAAGCACACAAACAGATAGAGCTTGAAGCCAACGTTTCACCTACAATTGAAGCCAATAACCAGTTTTTATTTCTGAAATCGGAGTATAAACTTCGACGTATCAACTTCAATGAAATACTATATATTGAAGGTCTAAAAGACTACATAAAAGTATATACCACCGATGAAGACAAACCTGTTTTGTCGCTCAATTCAATAAAATCTATAGAACAAAAATTGCCGGAAAATAAATTTATGCGTGTTCACCGTTCCTTTATAGTCAACCTCGACAAGATTGAAGTCATTGAACGTAGCCGGATTATTTTTGGAAAAGTCTATATTCCGGTTAGTGATCAGTATAAAGACAAATTTCAGGAGTACCTTGATAAGAACTATTTATAAAACCTTTTACAAATTTCAGAATTCAATTTTAACAGTTCCCACAGGTATCATTCCAATACTTTTCGATGTTGATTCAAGGATTTTTCCAGAAGAATACGAAAAACTCTTTCGGATTATGTTTTTTCTATTCATAACATTCTGTATATCAATCAAAAAATTCCATGCTTTTCGGGTTTTATTCAAACGATAACTCAAACCAACATCAACTCTTTTGTACGATGGTAACCGTTCACCATAAGTGGCAGCAATATCATAAACAACTCTTTTATTTTTTACACTTTGAGCTACATCAAGAGGAGTAAAACGATATCCACCTCTTATCTGTGTTTTAAGATTAAAACCTAAAGTATTCTGCCCTGCACTACCGATTGCAAATTCCTTACCTCCAGTAAAATTGTAAACAAAACTATTGTTGTAATAAGAGTTATACCATTTACCATCAGGCGATTTGTACTTAGAATCGAATATAGAAGCAGTAAATAAAAAATAATAGCTGTGCGTAAAGTCTTTCTCAACAGTGAATTCAAATCCTTTATTCCGTCCTTTTCCATTATTTGCAAGAATTACATCAGGCAGGCCATAAGAGGAGTTTAGAATGGAATACTGACTTAGGACATTAGCAGCAACAGGAATCTCAAAAAGAGACTGATTATAGGCTTCAAAAGTAAAATGCCAGTCAGTATATAATACTTTGTTGTAACCGACAGTAAAATGTAAAGCCTTAATTGACTTTAAATTACTATTAATCTCATCACGTTGGGTTTTATCAATTTTCACTCTGTAGTTATAGATAGAGAGTGGCTCCAGCCTCGAATGAAGTCCACATCCCAAACTAATTGTCTGATTAGATTGTAAATAAAATATAACTCCCAATCGTGGCTCCCAAACAAATTCTCGGGTGACACCCGAATGGAACAAGTGCAAACCGCTATTGATTTCAAATGAAAAGTCCGGTTTGTATTTCCATTGAACAAAGTAGCTGTTCTGCCAACCGTGAACTACTGAATTAATTAATGTATCATACTTATTTACTGAAATATAACGTTTAGCGAATAAGTCCCCCCAAAGGCTATTGTGGTTTATTCCCAATCTGATTGTATTTTTAACATTAAATTTGTGATTAAACACGATATTGAGTCTTAATGAGGGATATTTATAGAATTCGGAATAGGTCACAGTTTTCCGCAACAATGTATCAACCTGAGAGTTATTATTATCATCTTTTTGGAAAGTGAATCCTAAAGTTGTTCGTAAATATGTTTTTGAATTTGGTAATACCCATAAATGTTTAACACCTGCCACAGCGATAAAATGCTCTTCGAGATACTCATCCCTGTCTGCTCCATTTTTTATCGCCAAAGCATCAGTTGATGCCATGTCTCCCACCCTACTAGTGCCACCAACACTGAAAAGTTCGAAAGTACCCGTTTTTTTTGTTTTAATACTCGTTTTAATTGCCCAATCCATCGAACGTGGCACAATCCCCACTTCTTCCTGATCTAATATTCCATAACTTGTGAGAAAATCAAAGTTTGCATACCTGAAATTCCCATACCATGAACTTCCGGAAGTTTTACCTACCGGGCCTTCTGCCGAAGCTTCAACACCTACAACACTAATTCCAAGTGAATATTCAGATTTTGATGAATTACC
>CAILKW010000777.1 GCA_903834845.1 uncultured Bacteroidia bacterium
AGAAGATCGCATTGTGACAACACTTGAGGAGGGTTCGATTGAGTTTTTTACAATGAAAGCCCAAGAGACTTCAATTCGTCTTCAAGCAGGAGAGCAGGCAATATACGACAGTAAAGATGGAAAAATTGAAATTGCCAAAGTAGATGCTGCACTGTTCAGTTCATGGAGGGATGACAAATTTGTTTTCAAGGATGCTGATTTAATGACGATTATTGGTGAGCTTGAACGGTTGTACGACATAAAGATTCACATAAAAAACCCAAAGCTTGAAAAGCTCCGATTCAGGGGAATGTTCAGCTACGATCAAGATTTGCTTGATGCTTTTGAAACACTTCGGCGAAGTGTAAAACTAAGCTATACTATTAAAGGGCGTGAAGTATGGCTGGAATAAAGCAAAAATAATTTACGGAAATTTAAAACTAAAACAAAATAAAAGCCTATGACAGAATGAACAAACAAGAATAACCATAAAAAACAACGGAAATAGTCTCACCTATTCCCGTTGCGAAAAAACGCCTGAAAGGCGGAAAACGAAAAATCATTTTATTTATTTAAAACATTCAAAAGTATGAAAAAAACACACAATCCAAACAGGGGACGTGAACTCTTGTTTAAAAAAATGTCGCGTATTATGAAACTTTACTTATTCATTTTGGTCGTTACAGTGATGCAGGCAACCGCGAGCGTTTATTCGCAGACAGCGCGTCTGAACCTGAAAATGGAGGATGCTACTATTGCTGAGGTCTTTGATGCAGTTGAGAAGCAGTCGGAGTTTTTCTTTTTTTACAACAGGGGTCAGATCAACGATCAGCAAAAAGTGTCAGTTGATTTGAAAAACAGTAAAATTGATGAAGTGCTAACTACTGTTTTTGGTGAAGATGCTGTTAGTTACGAGATTATTGGAAAGAATATTATTGTAAAATCTACGGTTTCTTCTGAATCAAATTCCACTCAGCAGACAGGCAAAAAGGTTACTGGTAAGGTAACAGATCAATCGGGAGTTTCTCTTCCCGGTGCTTCTGTGGTTTTAAAAGGAACTACAACAGGAACTATTACTGATAACGAAGGTAACTTTACATTATCCAATATTCCTGAAAATGCTACTTTGCAATTCACTTTTGTTGGGATGAAAATGCAGGAAATAGCTGTCGGAAATAAAACAACCATCAATATTACTTTTGAAGAAGAAACCATCGGAATTGATGAGATCGTAGCAATAGGCTATACCAACGCCAGAAAGCAGGACCTCTCAGTTGCTGTTACTACAGTCAAGGTAAGTGATAATTTTAAAGGAAGACCAACATCTCTTGGGGCAATTCTGCAGGGACAAATGACCGGTGTAGCTGTTACAGAGAGTGGAGATCCGACAGAATCATCTAAAATCAGTATTCGTGGAAAAGGTAATAAAGGAGGTGATGCTGTTTTGTATGTTGTTGACGGAGTACCTGATGCACCTTTTAATCCTGCCGATATCGAGACAGTTACGGTATTGAAAGACGCCGCCTCCGCTGCTATATATGGAGCTTATGCTGGTTCTGGCGGTGTAATTCTAATCACAACCAAACAAGCCAAAGAAGGGAAAATTGCTATTAGTGTAAACGGTTGGAATGGTGTACAGGAAGCATGGCGTTTACCTGAGGTGCTGACATCGGAACAGTTTAATAAAGTATGGAAGGATGCCTCTGATGCTGCAGGCAAAACTGTTTCCAAAACTTACAACCCTGCTTTATTTCCATTTGGAAATGTAACCAGAACCGACTGGATTGATGAGGTTTTCAGAATGGGGAAAATGCAACATTACGATGTTACCTTACAGGGTGGAACGAAAGATTTAAAAGCGCTTGCATCTGTTAGTTATGACAATATTGAGGGAACATTAATCAATACTTACAACGAAAAATTGACAACCAGACTCAATGTTGAGTTCAAACTTAATCAGTGGACAAGTATTCGCCAGAGAATGACTTATGATTTTTCAAATGGTAAAAGTGATGTTGGCGATGGTCATACAGGCTCAATTTTTGGTGCAATGGCATATCCAAGATTTTCAACTGTGTATGATTTTGATAAAGCGGGAAATCCGGTTTATAACAATGCAGGGGAACAAATGTACGGTGGAACAGTACCTCGCTGGGCACTTGCTGAAGGTTACAGCGTAGAAGCTGATTTACGTAACCCGGTAGCTATGCTTGAAAAAGTAAGACAGTTTAACCCCTCGAACAGATTATTTTCTAATACATCTCTGGAAATTAAACCTTTGGCTGGTTTAACTATCAGATCCGACTTTTCAGTTGACATCACAAAC
>CAILKW010000778.1 GCA_903834845.1 uncultured Bacteroidia bacterium
GGTTAGTGCCAATTCAAACCCAAAAAACAGCGGAATTCCGGCATTTATAATAGTAAATGAACCGGGGCTCCTTTTACTTTCATATAGTGGTTTGCTTTGAAACATGTTATTTGCAAAGAATGAAGCTCTTAACAGACTGCCTATTTCTTTGGTAAGATAGAGGTTGAACAGAACTGTAGGAAACCACGATTCTTCAATAAATCTACGGGGATCTTTACTTGCAGTCAGATACGAAAACTCAGGGTCATTAATCTTTGAAGGATAAAAAGTATGCCTCAATCCGTCCTGTCTTGAATAGTACGCAACAAAAATTGAGTCATTTCCGATTGTACTCCATTGATTGTAAGACCAGTTAACCTGAGTAGTCAAAGTTATAACAAAACCAATAGATGGGATATTGTGAGTTGCACGAAGTGTGGTGCTGAACCTCTCTCTCTCCTCTTTGGTGTTGCCTGCCTCGTAAATGCCGATATTGCGTTCAAGATTGTTAAGGTTCTTTTGCGTACTGTAAGTAGGAGAATCGTTCCAGTTGGTTGATCGAATATATGCTCCGTTCAAAACAAATGAGGTGCGAATGGCATCGAACCTACCCAAATCGAAATCGAATTCGACACCTTTATTTTGTGATCTTTTACTATTCTGTGGTGTGGAATAACCAATAAAGACTTTGCTGTTGCTCTTTTCCGAAAGGGTGGGAATAGAACCGGCAATGTAATTACCAATTTGATACTGTACGTAATTTACAAGTTTAAACTCACTTCCCATGCTGTACCCATTCTTTAAATTCTCATTAAAGGCGGTTACAGAAAAACGCATTTTATTCAACTTCAGGTTTAAGCCGATTTCACTTTTTTCGTTTGATGCAATTTTTAAATCTGTGTTTTCGGTGTTGTAAACCTTTGTAGATGCCAAAAGTAACTGTTCCGAAACGGGCACTGTAGAACTGTTCAGATTATTGAAGTGAACAAAATCGAAGTAGGCACTTTCGGGTGACAAGTAAAGGGTTGTCGGGGCTTTTGCTGTTATTCCATAGCCTCCTCGCAATGCTAATTTTTGAGGGATAATATCGAAGGAGGCGTTTATTCTTGGTGATAGTATGCTCTTTCCCATTATATTATCATATCTGCCACCTGCCTGAAAATTTAAGTCTCTCGCACCGATTTGCCAATTGAAGTTTTCTTCTGCATATATTCCTAATTGGGTTACAAAGGGGATATCCGAATATTTTCTGGGTCTCGATGAGGAGTTTTCGCTGCTTACCGATCTGTATGGTGGATTTTTCAGGTCGTAAACTTTACCATCACCGAGGTTGCCGTCAGTTTTAAAATCAAATCCCAAAACAAATCTATTGCTTAGGTTTCCTATTTTCTTTGAAAACGAGGCATTCACTTTTGCAAAAAGGTTAACCTCTTTACCATAAATGTCATAGCGACTAAAATATTCATTTGGGAGATAAGTTGCATAGTAACCGCTTTCGTTCGATGGTATATTGGTCAGCTCACGGCCGGAAACATCAAAAACTTTTTGGCCTGGTTTGTTGCTTAAAACTGCGCCATCGGTTCGCGACATCGAATAGGCTGCAAAGGCATTTCCGAGAAGTTCTTCCTGGTATCCGTGCTTGTCGGTGTAGCTGCCTGAAAGGGTATATTTAATATTATTAAGCCATCCCTTGTTTATGTTAACGGTTCCGTTTGTGTTCAGTCTTAAACCAAGGTCTCTGGCTCCGGATGCAGATTGAGTCCTCATGTCATCAGGATTCTTTTCGCGTGTGTCTTTTCCAAGCGAGAAATCGAATGAAGTGTTTGTTGACAATCTGTTAAAGACATTTGAGTATAAAAGTTTTGCAGTTGCTCTCTGGTAATATGTGTATGACTCGGTTGGCTCCGTAACGCTGTATGCGTAATCACCGCTTATATTCAAATTCCCGGCTTTTCCGCCTAAGTTAAAGCCCTTTCCTGCGGAGACCTGATATATTTGAGGGTCAGTTTTGAACCGTATATTAAGAGGTTCTTTACCTGCTTTCGATTTAATAATAACAGCTCCTGAAGTGAGGTCGCCATATTCTACAGAAGGAATACCACGAATAACCTCCACAGATTCAATATTGTCGGTAGAAATTGTTCTTAAGTCAATACCAGAATTAGGTGAAGCACCACCTGCAACTACTCCGCCAGAACCTGAAATTGCGGGTGAAAGTGTTTGTAAGTTTGCATTGTTTGAGAGTGGTGCACCATCAACATAAATAGCAGTACCCAATGAATTCATTTCTGATGCCCCTGTACCTATATTTCTGATATTAAACGTTTTTGCCGTTGAAAGACTTGGGTTTGCCACCTGTCCTCCCGGTAGTAACTGGAGAAGGTCTGTTAAAGAAGTGGCCTGAACGTGATCCATTGCCTGACGCGAAATATTCGATGCCGTGGCTTGCCCTGCTTTGCTCTCTTTTGCCACAACAACAACTTCTTCTAACTTGAATGTGGTGTATTTCATATAGAAATTCTCACGTGTTACTTTGCCTGCCACCAATAAAAGTGTGGTATCCAATATCTCCATTCCCAATGTTTGAATTTTGATACTAATCTTTCCGGGAGCCAATCTTTCAATAGTGAACTCTCCTTTTGAATTTGTTGTTGACACCGACCCCTGTGGCATTATCTGAATTACAGCAAATACTACAGGTACGGTTGGTGATTCTTTCTCAGTAACCAAACCTTTGAGAGTGGCATAGTTACTATTTGCTACTGACTGTGCATTAATCTTCTGGCAAAGGAAAATCAGAAGAAAAAATGCTAAAGCAGATAGCAGAAGTGGTTTATTACTCCTGCCTTTAACTTGTTTTTTGGCTTTATTCATAGTTGTAAAATAATAATGGTTGTGAATTATAATCTGTTTATTGTCCTTATTAACTCCTTCCTTACGGTTTCGTCTTTTTCAACTTTTAGTTGATCTTCGCAAAACTTAGATATTTCGTTTTTCTTCCATGAGTAATTATACCATCCGAGCGCTTCAGCCAATGTCCATCTAAGAATCTGGTTATCTGACTCTATGAAAAATTTGAATAGTGTGTCGAGATGTGATGCGTCGCAACTGTTTCTTAATGCAGTTATTGTAAAACGTTTTGCTTTTACTGTCACTTTAGGGTCCAGCAGATCTTTATACTCCTTTTCTCCTCTTTCAATGGTGTATTTTAGTATTGATAGCTCTTTTTCAGAGTCTTGATACCATTTACCGGTTTTTCCCTTAAATACCTTTGCGAATGCTGAATATGCTTCCTCTTTACCATAGATTTCAGTACCATCTTTGACTTGGAATTTAACACGATGGCTGGCACCGGGTTGAAATCGCAGCGTAAATAAATCATCAATTAATAATGGAGAACCGTTCTTTGCTGCATAAAGAGAACTTAACCTGCGAAGCAGTTCATAATTATCGTAAATCCCTAATTTTATTGAGCTTATGAAATTTTCATCCGAAGAATTTTTTATAAGATTAAATGCCTGAAGTCTCACTGTTGCCCTCTTCTCTTGTTTTTGAATTGACAACAACTCATCGGTACTAATGGCATTATTTTCATATAACATTTTCATTGCTAGCGACTTGATCTCTGAATTTGGATTTGTTATCAGTTTTTTCCAAAATTTGACATCTCTCTTTTTTTGAGTTACAGCCTCATTAATATCAAGCTTGCCAGTACTGTTTTTTGTAAACATATAAGTAGGATCACCAATCAGATGAGACTCTAAAGTTTGCTGACCTTTTGCCCAGTTACCAACTGAAACACCCATGTTTAAAAGCCCAAGCAGCTGATTTGTCCAAGTATCCTGAAGAGTGTTTACCGTGTTAGCTTTAACAACTATTGTAGAACCGGGATTAAAAATGTAGTGACCACTGATATAGTCATCCAGATGGAACGATCCGTTAAAACAAGCATCGAAAAGGATCACTTTTGCTCCCGATTCATAACCGTATAAGTCAGGGATATTTATATCAATTGCTGCATCTTCAAGACTGTCTTTCAAAGTAATAGCAGGATCGAATGCGTTACTTACCCACGACAACGGAACATTATAGTTGTCGATATAATATTGCTTTGAAACTGTGGAGTCTTTAGCATTTCTAATCTTTCCTCTGAAGAATTTCTTTGACTGATCGAGCCAAACCTGTGTATTTGAAGAAATTAGAGAGCCATTCATCATCTGTCCGTTTTCGGAACCGTGGTGGTGCAAAATGGCAAGATCAAGATCGGGTCGTGCCAACTCAGCAAGTAATCTGTATTTTACATTGTCGTCATAAGTGTAGTCAATATAATTAATTGATCTCTGTGGCTCGCTCAAAAATGGGAATTGTTCCATAAGAGAATATTTCTCGTCTATACGGGCAACCATACAATCCGAATTATATCCATGACCGGCAAAGTAACTGATTTGACTCATTTTGCGTTTTGATTCCTTATCTTTTGCAACCTTATTCAGGTAATCGGAGATTAATTGATATTTTGTTTTTCCGGGTGTTGTAGGAGCTTTTATTCTGGCACTGTATATATCACAGTTAATCACTTGTGGTCCATCGTACGAAAGTGAATAGTAATGATATAGCGGAAATATTGAATCTTTTTTCAGAAAGTTGAACTTCAGGTCGAAATCGTCATAATATCTATCCGAGGGAATAGAAGATTCTGTCCATACTCTTTTAGGATCCATCTTAAAAGCTGTCGAAAGGTGGTGAGCATCTCTTATCATTGGTACAGGAATGTCACCTATAAAAACAGCACCTTCCAGATTTTTGGTTTTGTATAAAGTAAAGAGGGCAGCCCTTATTGAATCGGGTAAGCCCCATTTATCAATAATCAATATCGGATTCAGACCATCTGTGGATATGGATTTAGAGTAAGAATCAATTGATTGGCTGCAATTTTCGTAAGTAACTTTGTCAACTAAAATTGCTACTCCTCTTTTTGTTGGATTGGCGGTAATAATACCGATCTGCAAAAAGAGCAAATAAATCAGGGCGAGCTTTGTAACTGTTTGCATGTTGTAAATATAATTGTTAATTTTTCACAAATGTAACCAATACTTGTTTAAGAGTGAATCTCAATTGTTGAAATCAGGTAATTATTTCATAATAACTTGTGTAATTCTTTGGATTGTTAAACATTACCAATTACTTTTACCCAATTAACAAATCTATGATTCACATCATCAAAAAGCATGGCTTCATCCATTGATACAAAAAATAGTTTTCCTAAGATCTTTATCTCGTATAACCATAAAGATCAATCGGTTGCTTTTAAGATCAAAGATAAATTGGTCGGTGCCGGTTTGGAAGTTATTATTGATGCTGTCGAATTGGGTACGGGTGGAAATATTCCCGATTTTATTATAAAAAGTATTCAGAAAACGGATATTACGCTTTCGTTAGTTTCTACAAATAGTTTAATGAGTAGTTGGGTTGCCATGGAAACTTTATGGAGTAACAACGAAGAAACTTTACGAGGCAGAGCTTTTATGCCATGTAACATTGATAATGAGTTTTTTGAGGTTGAATTTACCGACAATGTATTAGATGCAATTGATATTAAACTCGAAAAAATCAATAAAACTCTAAAATTACGTTTGGAAAAAAATCGTGATTTTGATGATCTGA